>DATENQ010000308.1:0-4982 GCA_035275005.1 Pyrinomonadaceae bacterium
TTTTTACACCGATCACGGCGATCTTTTCGTACAGATTTGCGCGGCGATCGGGGTTATTTTTGTAGGGGCGGCCCTCCGTGGCCGCCCGTCATCGAATTGAGACTTTGACATGGATAATTTATCGATTCAGGAACTGCGAACCTCTTTTGACGACCTGCGCGCGCGCGTAGAACAACTCGGGAGGTTTCTTTGATGTCCCGGCACGTCGCGAGGAGTTGAACAAGATCGAATCCCAGGCCTCAGCGCCCGATTTCTGGAACGATCAGGAAGCCGCGCAGAAGCTGTTGCAAGTTCGCAGTCGCGTCGAAAAGAAGATTGAGCGCCAGGAACATTTCGAATCGCAGGTCGCCGACGCAGAAGTGCTCTTTGAGTTTGCCGAAGAAGACGAGAACTCGATCAAAGAGCTCCACTCGTTGATCGAAAAACTCGAACACGACCTGAGCCAGGCTGAGACGGAAATGTTGCTCGCCGGCGACAACGATCGCCGCAACGCCATCTGCACGATTCATCCGGGCGCGGGTGGCACCGAATCGCAGGACTGGGCGGAGATGCTGCTGCGCATGTATCTCAAGTGGGGCGAGCAACGCGGCTTCAAAACCGAAGTGCTCGAGTATCAACCAGGCGAGGAAGCCGGACTGAAAAGTGTGACGTTCAGAGTTGAAGGCGAATACGCCTACGGCCTGCTGGCTGCCGAAGCCGGCGTACACCGTCTGGTTCGCATCTCGCCGTTTGACCAGGCAGCGAGGCGACATACTTCGTTCGCTTCGTTGTTTGTCTATCCGGAGATTGACGAGAACATCGAAGTCGAGATCAACGACAAAGACTTGCGCGTCGACACTTATCGCGCCACTGGCGCCGGTGGACAACACATCAACACCACCGATTCGGCAGTCCGCATCACACACATACCTACCGGGATCGTCGTATCCTGTCAGAACCAGCGTTCACAACATCAAAATCGAGCAGTTGCCATGCAGGTGCTGCGCTCACGTCTTTATGAACTGGAGTTGGAAAAGCGGCGCGCTGAAACCGCCGAGCTCGAAGCCAACAAGGCCGACATCTCATTCGGGTCGCAGATCAGAAGCTACGTGCTGGCCCCTTATCAGCTAGTAAAAGACACTCGCACTAAACTGGAACGAGGTAACGTCGAGGCAGTGCTCGGCGGTGACATCGACGACTTCATCAAGGCCTATTTGCTTGCTCGCAAGGCTGCATAGTAGTGGGTCACTTGATTATGTTTCACGCAAAGACGCAAAGACAGCAAAGAGATTTACTTTGCGTACCTGGCTTTCTTTGCGCCTTTGCGTGAAATCTCAGTTTGCGTTTGGAGTTTTTGAATGGCAACTACTACCACACAAATCGAACAGAAGCCGCGCGTCATCCTTCCACGCGCTGGTCGTGGCAACGAGATACTGGCGATTCTCTTTTTAGCGCTGGGCCTGTTGCTGGCGCTCTGCCTGATCTCGGCGGCTTTCTACCCGAACGATCCATCGTGGAACTCGGCTGGACAAAGCGAGACGCACAACTGGGCCGGATCGATCGGCGCGAACGTTGCCGCGACGGCTTTCCAGTTTATCGGTCTCGCCGCGTACCTCTTGCCGTTGCTTCTGTTCGCGGCGGCATGGCGCCGCTTCCATGTGAGCAACGTTCATCGTCCGTGGACGCGAATAGTCGGGCTGGTGGTGTTGGTAGTTGCGGCGGCGGCGCTGTTGTCGATCTCTCACATGCGTCCGCTGTTTGATTCGAGTGTGCAGCCCGGCGGTCTGTTGGGTGCGGTGGTGGCGCAGGGTTTGGCGAGTGGACTAAGCAATGTCGGCGCGACGGTATTGCTTATTGCGATCGCGGCGAGCGGATTGTTGCTCGCGACAAACTTCTCGTTTGTTCGTCTCTACGAAGTAGTCGTTAACGCAATCGGCACGCGCTTCGCTTTTGTCGGCAAACTGCCGGAGCGGTTCCGGGCCTGGCAACAAATGCGTGTCGAGCGCGCTAAGCTGAAAAGAGAAACAAAGGCGGCAATCAAAGCCGAGCGTGATGCTGCAAAGAGCACGCTGAAGCAAACACTTAATCTCACGCCCGCTGAGCGCGTCGCGGATTTCATGAAGGAGCCCGTGGCGAAAGCTCCTGAGCTGGCAACACCGGTGATTCGCGCGGAAACAAACCGCGCCATTGTTGAACCGCAAGCGTCTGCGGTCGCAGCAGGTGCAGGTGTGGGTGTCGCCATTCCTCCAGCGACAGTCGTCACCAGTCGATCGGGACGGCGCTCCATAATTCCAGAGGCCGATGTTGAGGACGACGCGGAAGACATGGTCAAAGGCGCCTCTGTGTTGCGAGTCAAAGCCGAAGCACCCGCAACGGGTAAACTGCCTTTCGACTCCTCACGACGCGTTGACTACAACGATTACGGTCTACCGCCACTCGAATTTCTCAACGAAGCTCCGCCGCACAGCGAACAGGCTGATACTGAGCTGCTCGGCCTCGCCACGCGTCTCGCGGAGAAGTGCAAAGAGTTCAACGTCACGGGCCAGATCAAACACATCTGTCCGGGTCCGGTCGTTACGACTTACGAATTCAAACCCGATCCGGGCGTGAAATATTCGCGCGTCGTCTCGCTGGTTGACGATCTTTGTCTGGCGCTGAAAGCGGAGTCGATTCGCATCGATCGCATGCCGGGCAAGCCGCACGTCGGTATCGAGGTCCCGAATCCGCGTCGCGAAACGATTTTTCTGCGCGAGGTGATCGAATCGCGTCCGTTTCGCGAGTCAGGCTCGAAACTCACCATCGCGTTAGGCAAAACGATCGACGGTCTAAATTATGTCGCTGATCTCGCAAAGATGCCGCACCTGTTGATTGCCGGTACGACCGGTTCCGGCAAGTCAGTCGGCGTTAACGCGCTCATCGTTTCGATTCTCTACCGCGCGCGTCCCGACGAAGTTAAGTTCATCCTGATCGATCCGAAGCGTCTCGAGCTCGGTCTTTACGAAGACATCCCGCATCTCGCGACGCCGATCATCGTCGATCCGAAGCTGGCGGCGCGCTCCCTCAAATGGGCCGTCAGTGAGATGGAGCGACGTTATCGCGATCTCGCCGGTTGGGGTGTGCGCAACATCGACGGCTACAACACCGAGATCATGCGCCGCAACCTCGTCAAGGAGTACGACGACCAGGGCAACCCATGGAAACCGCTGCCCTACATCGTTATCATCATCGACGAGCTGGCAGATCTGATGATGACTTCCGGTCGCGAAGTCGAAGAATCGATCACGCGCCTCGCGCAGATGGCGCGCGCCGTCGGCATTCACCTCGTGCTCGCGACGCAGAGACCGTCAGTCGACGTGATCACGGGTTTAATAAAAGCCAACTTCCCTTCCCGCATTTCGTTCCGCGTCTCGTCGAAGATCGACTCACGTACCATCATCGACACCAACGGCGCCGAGCAACTTCTCGGTCGTGGCGACATGCTGTTCCTGCCGCCCGGCACGTCACGCTTGATTCGTGTTCACGGCGCTTACATCGACGAAACAGAGATTGGCCGCATCGTGTCGCACATCAAGTCGCAAGGCCCACCGGCTTACGACGAATCCATCACGCAGTCAGATGAAGAAGCACTCGGGCTCGAAGCGTCAGGTGGCGAACACGACGAGCTCTTCGAAGAAGCACTGCGGATCTGCGTCGAGATGAAACGCGCTTCGACATCGGTGCTGCAACGTCGCCTGCGCATCGGCTACGGTCGCGCCGCTGCCATCCTCGACATGATGGAGCGCGAAGGTCTGATCGGACAGGCCGATGGTTCCCGCCCCCGCCCCGTGCTTGGCCGCGCCTACGAGATGGTGGCCGAGTGGGACGAGATGGGCGCCGACGTCTAGCCACAGCATTTTCACGCAAAGGCGCAAAGGTAGGACGCAAAGGAATTCAAGTTGAACCTTTGCGTCTTTCTTTGCGCCTTTGCGTGAAATGTGTTGTAGACTTCGGGCAGGTCCCAGACTCCACGTCGCCCAAGCGACAGAAGGACAGTCACATGCAAACTCAAATCTCGACAACCGAAACTTCACTGCTCGGCTCCGGTTTGCTGTTCGAAACCAATCCTCCTGGCACCGGTCCAATCGACCCGCCAGATAACACCGGCGGCGGCGGCGGCGGCACTACTACTAGCACACCACCGCCTACATCTTCACCTCAGGAGGAAGAACCCTCTGGGAGTTAATTAACCTGTATCGGCGGGTAATTTGAGATAGACGCTCAGAAGATCGAGTACTCGCCCCGTTCCTCTCGAACCCTTGCCGGACTTAGACCAACTACATCGCCTTGCTCGAGGGATCTTTGATCACGCTCTCTCCGCAGTAGATCCTCGCGCGGCGGTAAAGCAAGCGATCAAGCTCAACGGCCCCGTCGTTGAGATAGGCGGAGCTCGCCTCGACGTTTCGTCTCGGCCCATCTACGGCATCGCGATCGGCAAAGCCGCCGCCGCGATGGCCGCCGGGCTTGAAGAAGCGCTGGGCGGGAACTTATTCGAACGCGTTCTCGTGTCTTCCGGTGGGCATCCGTTGCCAAACGAAGCAAGCCTGGCGTCGGCGCGAGCGGCGTTTGAGCTGCTGGATCGTGCCAATGCCGAGGAGGCAGCAGTCATCTTTCTGATCTCCGGTGGCGGCTCGGCGATGATCGAGTGGCCGGTCAGTGATGATATCTCGCTTGCGGATCTGCGAGCGGCGAATCAGACACTGGTGTCGTGTGGCGCGAGTATCGCTGAGATAAATGCGGTTCGACGCGCCTTCTCGGCGGTTAAGGGTGGCAGACTCGCGCGACGCGCACCCCGCGCGCAGATGTTCACCTTGATCGTTTCCGACACAAATCACGGCGATGAAGCAAGCGTGGCTTCCGGACCAACAATGAATCCCCCACCCGACGCTCCTCCAGCGATCGACGTGATCGAGCGCTATCAACTCGAAACTCGCTTGCCTCAATCAGTCATGAAGGCTGTACGAACC
>DATENQ010000309.1:0-12715 GCA_035275005.1 Pyrinomonadaceae bacterium
GAGTGGATCGAGAGTTCCAGTCTGTTTAATCACGAAGCAAGTACCCAGCGGCACAATGATCTGCGAGATGATCGAGATGAATAGCGGACTTCGCGTGTCGCCTGTGCCCTGTAGCCCGCCGGTGTAAGTCAGCGCCACCGCAATGAACAGACCGGAAAGACTCAACACCCGCAGCAACTGCACGCCAATCTCCACCACGGCCGGATCGTGCATCCCAAAGATTGCCAGCAGTTGTCTTGGCAAGAACAGAAACAAGATTCCGATGAACGCCGCGCCCGCAAAACCAAACTGCGCCGCCACGTGTACCGCAGCGTTCGCCCGATCAGGCTTTCCCGCTCCGAGGTTTTGACCGGCCACCGCGGCCGCCGCACCCATCAATCCCACTGACGTCCACGTCACCAGCGAGAAAAGCTCCGTGTAAGAAACCGCATAGGCGCCCTGCGCCGCGGCACTCTGCGCCAGCGATCCGATGAACGCCAGCAGAAACACACCGCCAACATTCATCGCGATTCCCTGAATGCCTGTGGGCAGTCCAAACTTGAAGATCGATCTGATGATCGGCCAGTTTGGACCATAGCCACCACCACCTCTCGGAATCGAGACGACCCACGCACCACTCCATAACCGCCAGAACGCAAACACAGCTATCAATCCTGATGCAATGCAAGTTCCCATCGCCGAGCCCTTCGTGCCGAAAGCAGGAATCGGACCCAGCCCGCGGATCAGCACGATGTTAAAGACGAGATTGAGCACGGTCATCGTTATGCCGAGCATCATGGGCGTGCGCGCGTCTCCCGCCGAACGCAAGGCGGTACTCAGCATAAAGAACACCATCATGCCGCTGCTGAACACAAACATGATGCGCAGAAACGGCAATGCTTCGGCCTGGACCTCTGGAGCTGCGTTTACAAGGTTGAGTAACGGAGGCGATATGAAATAACCAACCGGCGCCATGATTCCGAGCCCGATGAAAATTGCCGTAAGGAACGCCTGGTAAACCGTGCGATTAACTTTCTCTTCGTCACCGGCGCCGGCGAAACGCGCGACCAGCACGCTCATACCCGTGAACAGGGACGAAATAAAAACAATCACGACGATGAAGATTTGCCAGCTCACGCCAATCGCCGCGTTCCCCGTGTAACCGACGAGATTACCGACGAGCGCATGGTCCACCATGCCCTGCAATCCGCCGATCGCATTCGTGAGCATCGTCGGCCACGCGATCTTCCAAACCGCCGGGCGCAGAGGGCCATCGATGATCGATCGATCGTAGCGCGGCTTGGGCTTTGTTACCGGAGGCGCCTCAGGAGCAACCGCAGCAACGCTCGGTGCTGATGCAACTTTCGACATACTTCAGATCTGCGTCATCCACGTTTATCCGCGGCTAATTTCTTCTCGAGTTTGCGCACTTTTGTAAGTAGGCGGGCGCTGCCCATCTTTTCCGCGACCGCGGCGAACTCCGGCGTCGCCCCGCGCCACTGCAGATCGTCTACATCTTTGAAAGGCGGAGGCTCAGTGCGCAAGGTAGCGAGATCTTTGAAGAGTAACGCGAGTGGGCGTTTCTCATCGTTCAAAACACCCGGTGCAAAGTTTTCGATCGCACCGTAGCGATTGATTAGCTGCGCCGCCGTCTTTGGACCACACCCCGGGATGCCCGGATATCCATCCGCGGCATCACCAACCAACGCGAGATAATCAGGAATAAACTCCGGCGCCACACCAAACTTTGCGCGCACGCCTTCAGCGTCGCGAATGACATTGCTGCGCCGGTCAACTTGTACAACACGATCGCCGACAACGCATTGCGCCAGATCTTTGTCAGGCGTCCAGATGCAAACCTTCTCCACGCGGCTGTCCTGCGCTGCCAGGTGAGCAGCGGCTGCGAGCGCATCGTCGGCTTCGAGCTCGACCATCGGCCACACAACCACGCCCATAGCCGTGAGTGCCTCTTCGAGTGGCGTGAACTGCGCTTTCAGTGTTCGTTCGACACCCGCGCCTGTCTTGTAACCGGGCCAGAGATCGTTGCGGAACGATTCGATGATGTGATCGGTCGCGACACCAACGTATGTACCGCCGTCGTCGAGCAACTGCGCAACCGTGCTCAACACACCGGAAACAGCACCAAACGGCGGATCGGTTTTCTTGAAACGGCGAATGCCGTAGAAGTGGCGAAAAAGTTCGTACGTACCGTCAATCAGGTGAATGATCATTATCGTAGGAAAATTTAGCCGCAGATGAACGCGGGTGACGCAGATCAGATCTGCGACATCTGCGTTCATCCGCGGCTGAATCTATTTTCCGAAAGAGTAGAGCGCGCTCCGGGTTCGGATGTAGATATGGCCGTCGGCGATCGCAGGTGTCGCGTAGCACTCGTCGTCGAGCTCGTTGACGGCGAGCACTTCCCAATCGCCCGCGGCCTTCAAAACAGAGACCTGGCCTCCCTGGCCGATCAGGAACACTTTGTCATCAGCCGCAACCGGCGACGAGAAATATTTATCGATCGCTCCGTGAAGTCGGCCCTGCTTGAGTACGTTGCCAGTCGCGGGATCAAACGAAAGCAGGATGCCGCTGTCGTTAATCATGTAGAGCACGCCCTGGTAGAGAAGCGTCGACGGCACCTGTGGTACCGGCTTCGTGTAGCGCCAGCGAATCGCGTTCGCGGTCTGATCACCCTGGCCGCCCATTTTGATCGCGAGCAATCCATTCTCCGACGCCATCATCGAGCGAAACACTTCCCAGTCCTTGTCGTTCAACTTCTCATCGCGGTTCATGTCGAAGGCTTCGAATGCGTTCTTCAACATTCTATCCATTTGCGCCGTGCCACCGGCCGCCGCGATTTCGGCTTTCGTGATCAGGTGATCTTTATCTTTGTCGTAAGCCGCCAACCCTTCCTCAAATGTCGTCGTTTTCACCTGCTGTCCCGGCTGGTTCTGCGGAAAGCCCCAACCGTTGATGTAGAGATACTCAGAGTCGTGACTCGCAATCGACTTCATCTCACACGCAAGCCCGCGCACCCACCAGACTCTTTTGCCATCCGCGACTGAGTATGCCGAAAGCTGGAACGACTCGGGAACGATGATCTGTTTCGCGCCTTTCGCAGGTTGATAAATGATCGGCGTCGAATAACCGGAGATCACCACGGGACGATCAACTTTCCAACGCACCTTGCCACTGTTCTTATCGACGGCTATGAGATACGAAGACGGATTATCCTGATCGACAGGTAATATGACTTTGTCGTCGACGAGAATCGGCGACGCGCCAAAGCCGTAGAACATGTTGAATGGACCAAGCTGGAGTTTCCAACGCTCTTTGCCGGCGGCGTCATACGAGATCAGTCCGAAGTCCTGGAAAAAGACGTAGACATTCGAGCCGTCCGTAACCGGAGACGGCGACGCCGGTCCGTTGACGTTTTGCAATCGACCTTCACGCAAGCGCGGCGCTTCGCGTTGCCAGATAATCTTTCCCGTTTGACGATCGAGACAGATCACCAGCAGCTTGTTGCTGTTTTTGTCATGTGCCGTGACGAAGATGCGATCGCGCGTGAGCACGGGCGACGAGTGTCCCGGCGGAAGTTCGGTTTTCCAAACGACGTTCTTGTTTGGTCCAAACTCCGTGGGCAAGCCTTTAGTCTCGGAAACGCCGCTGCCGTTTGGTCCACGAAACTGCGACCACTCGTCAGAAGCATTGATAGTCAGGGGAAAGGCGAACAAAAGAAGGGCGATAGTCTTCAACATTTTGGATAGCTCCGTTTGAAAGGTACGCAGATAATAGCGCCTTCACGTTTACGGGTAAATCTGTGTAATCTGTGCGTAGAAAGGATCCGATACAAATGAAGCCGATTATCTTTCTCCTGATTGTCGTTTCCGTAGCAGTTGGCCAGACAGGCGTGCGGAAGGATCGCCAGTTACTGATGGACTTCCGAACTAATGACAACTCCGCACCTGTCAAGATCGCTCCGGCAACTCAACGCGCTGTGTTGTCGAAACTCTTTCGGCGATACCTGACGGATGCGAACCAGTGCAAAGCCGATTTTGATATGACTAACGGCGCCGATCCGTTGGCCGCGGCGCGTAAGGCCGGGCAAATGGTTCCATCGATCGAAGACATGGCGACGGGAAGTTTTACCGCGCCCGGACAGGCTCAGACGGCGTACATAATTTTTGTTGCCGAGTGTAACGCATCGCATGCAGACAATTTTGGCACGAGGCGCGTCGCCATCTTCTCGGGCCAACAACTGGTCGCCGACGTCGACTCAGATTTTATGATGGATATCGTTCGCAAGACCGATCTCAACGGCGACGGAATCGATGAGTTGCTAATGAGAAGCAGCTACATGGGTCAAGGCAATCTAACGGAAATGGCAACGCTGGTTAGCTTTCAAAATGGACGTCGACGCGTGCTGCAGGACTTTGGCTCGGTCGTGGAAGATTCCTGTGCTGCGGCTAGTCCGGGCAGTACGTCGAAGGCATCCGTGCTTTACGTCCCTGCCTTCGCGCCCGGGCTTATGCCAAAACTCATCCAGGAAAATTATGTCGCGAGTTGTCGTAACACGAAGCGATGGAAATTCGTCTCAACAGGAATGATGCAGCAATAGAATTTCTTTTACCACTAAGGCTCTAAGACACAAATCTAAATTAGTGACTTTGTGTCTTGGTGGTTCAAGATTATCAGGGGGTTATCCAATGGCTGAACTTCTACAGGAATACGCAACGATTATGACTGGTGCTGACGATACAAGGTATGTCGTGCGCAGTTACGGCGAAGAACGACTTGACGGCACGTGGATCGGTTGGCTTGAATTTCATCCCACCGATCTGAGCAAGACCACACTGCGAACGGATCAGGAAACGTCGCAACCAAATCGAACCGCGGTCGAATACTGGGCCACCGGTTTGGAGCCAGTTTATTTCGAGGGAGCTTTCAAACGCGCGCAATAACCCCCAGATGCGATTCTCAAGAATCATTCCCGGCATTTTGATTTCGATAATTGCTTGCGCCTTCGTGACCGCCGCCCAAAGTCCGAACAAACAGATCGTCATCGCTGCTGATAGTGTGCTCGACGGGAAGGGCGGTGTGCTTCGCAATACGCGAATCGTCGTCGAAGGATCGAAGATAGTTCGCATCGATCCCAACGCCGGACCAGTGACTTACGATCTGCGCGGCTTGACAGTGTTGCCGGGCTGGATCGACGCGCATGTGCATATCACGTGGACCTTCGGTCCGGACGGAAAGAACGCCGGCGGCGGCACGAGCACACCGCAAGCGTCGTACGCAGCTGCTGCAAATGCGTGGGCGACGTTGATTGCGGGCTTCACGACGGTGCAGAGCGTCGGTTCAGCGAGCGACGTGCCATTGCGCGATGCGATTGCGAGTGGCGCGCTTCCTGGCCCACGCATACTCACTTCCGCCGACCCTCTCATCGGTCAAGGGGAGCAGAGCGGCACGCCTGACGAGATTCGCGCTTTCGTCAGAAAACAGAAAGAAGCAGGCGCCGATCTGATCAAGATCTTTGCGGCGGCCAGTATTCGTCGCCCGCAGCTAACGCTCTCACAGGAACAACTCAACGCTGCCTGCGATGAAGCGAAGAAACTCGGATTACGCACGCTCGTTCACGCGTACAAAGACGCGGTGCGCGCTGCTGCGCTCGCGGGCTGCACCGAGGTCGAGCACGGCGTTCTTGCGAGTGACGACGACTTGAAGTTTCTGGTCGAGAAAGGTGTCGTACTGGATCCGCAGGCAGGGCTCGTGATGGAGAACTATATTCAGAACAAGGAGAAGTTCGTCGGCACTCCGGGCTTTCCGGAAGAGGCGTTTCCGGTAATCAAGGAGATGATCCCGATGTATCGCGAGTTCATGAAGCGCGCGGCGAAGGTCTCGGGATTGAAGATCGTTTTTGGATCTGATGCGCTGGCCGGTTCACACGGACGAAACGCGGAGGAGTTCGTCGAACGCGTGCGCGATGCGGGCGTCGATCCGATGGCGGCGATGATTTCCGCCAACTCAGTGGGAGCGGAAGCGCTCGGCATGAGCAATCAGATCGGCTCGATCGCTCCCGGTCTCGAGGCAGACATCATCGCCCTCGATGGCGATCCGTTGAAAGACATCACCGCCGTCCGCCGAGTTGTGTTTGTTATGAAAGGCGGAGTCGTTTACAAGAACAGCGCGCGCTAACCTACTTCGCTACTTTCCAGCCTGCAAAAGGTTTCACTGTCGCGCAAGTCGGACTGCCGTCCTTTGCCGTGCCTGGAACGTGCGTCTCGAGCAGGTTCGCACCTCGCGAAGCTTTGTTCACTAAGTCCCACGTGATGCCGCGAAACGGGATCTTCAAGCGACGACTCCACGGAGTATCGGTTTGTCCGGCGCACGTGCCGATGTCCAGATATGCGAATCGTTCGTGAGGTGGACCGTGCGTGAACGGTCCGAGCAGGACAGGCTCTCCATCCTTACCCTCTTTGACTCGGGCGCTGAACTCGAAGAGCAGATCTCCGGTCTTTGACCTTTGCTTCTGCACAACTTCGTAGTCATTGCCGCCACCCTTCTGCAACCCAAAATCGACCCCCGCGGGCGGGCTCTCAAGAATGATGCGAAAGTTCAGTTCCTGTTCCATATCGGGAAGCATATTATTAGCCACAAAAAAGCACAAAAGGCACAAAATGAGCTGGAGCTGCATGGCGGTGTGGAATAGCAACTGCTTGTAACCAAGCGGGCACAAAAGGTGTCTTTAATATTAGGTCGGGCTCTCCCTGAGATGACAGGGAGGCCCGACTAAGTTTTTTGTGTTAAAGGGGAAACAACCGATGAAAAAACGAGTTCTGGGAATTGCACTAGCGATAGTTTCAATGGGTTTTGTCGTTTCGGCGGAAGCGAAGACAAGTGATGTCTCGAATGTAAACAGCACCGCGGCCAACGCAGTGCCGCAGTGGCAGCGTGACCGTTATGGCAACAGACGCTATGACAGGCGTAACGACAGACGGTACAACCGCCAGCGCACAGTAACGCGGTCGCGTTATGTACGATATGGTCGACGTCTCTATCGCGAAACGTATTTAGTTACATACTGGCCGAACGGCCGTACCAACACTCGCTTAATCAGCCGCCAGCGAGTTGGATAACAATAGCGGCTTAGACAAGGAAGGGAAGAAATGAAAGGAAAATATTTGCGAAAGATTGGAGGTCTCGCTCTCAGCGCACTGATGCTGTTTGGTATTGCGTTCGTCTCCTCAACTGAAGCCCAGGCACAGCGGCGACGGAGGGTCGTGATCGTCCGCCCTTACCCCTATCGCATCTATCGTCCATTTGGATTTAGAAATTGGTGGGGGTATCCCTATGGTTATGGTTGGGGATACGATCCGTGGTCATACAATTTCCGGTACAACCATTACGTGTTTGACAACAGCGATGCGGCTGCCGGTCAGGCTTACAAAGATGGTTTCAAGACCGGAAAAGATGATGGCAAGAAAGACAAGAGCTACGATCCCCAGCGCTCTCATTACTTCAAGGAAGCCGGCTTCGGAAACTTTGCTGAGATTTACCGAAACAACTTCTCGCGAGGTTACCAGGAAGGTTACAGGGTAGGTGGCGCGGAACGCGCTGGATAACCCTTTTGAACCACTAAGGCACAAAGACACAAATTTGTGCCTTAGTGGTTAGTCTTACTTAAGCAGGTTGGCTACTTCCAACACCTGCTCGGGTCGCGCCCGAATCCAATAGTTCTCCGTCAAGTTGATCCATCGCACCGTTCCTGTTGAATCGATCAGAAACTCTGCTGGTCGGGCGATGTCGTGACCATTCTCTCCAGCGCCTGCGTGTACCAGATCGTAACGTCGAATCGCTTCCGTGTTTGGATCGGAGAGGAATGTGAACGTGTAACCAGCTTGCTGCGAAAGATTGCGCGACACTTCCGGAGTATCAACACTGATCGCAACCGGGCGAATGCCGGCTGCTTTGAACCTGTCTAAACTCTGCTCGATGCTCCGCAACTCGGAGTTGCACGACGGTCACCAGTAACCTCGGTAAAAGACCAACAACACACCCTTCGGCGTCTTGCCGTCGATCGGAGCCGTGCGAAGCTCAGTCAGTGAAACTTGTTTTCCTGTCGTATCGGCAAGACTGAATTCCGGTGCCTGCTGGCCCACTTGTGGCGCGCCCTTCGAAGGCGGCAGCCAACGCGCCGCTATGAAGACTATTAAGACGAAGAACCCGAGAACTGCCACGCTCAGCGCCGTGACGATCGAAGTAACAACTTTCGAGCGCGTGGGATGTGGGCGGTCAGATGCAAACCCACGCCGCACACCGATCACGACAAGCACTGCCGCGACCAGAAAGATCAGCAGGTTGGCCCACGGAAAGTCCCGCGTGAAAGGAAACCAAACGAAAACGGCGAAGTACGTGATGAATGCGACGAGGGTGAGCAGGAAGCCCACCCACAGCGGCCAGTTAAAGCGTCTCATAGTCATTAAATCACCTGAGGTTAGGTTTCCACCTGGCATAAGCGACGAGCGCGCAAAGCAATCCCACTATCGCCGGTGTAATGGCCATCTTGACGCCATCACCCATGATTGTAGTTACCACCGCGCCGATCATGATTATCGTTAGCCCGGCAGCAGCCAGAGAGGTTAGATGTTGCTGCCGGCGGAACAGGCCCGGGAGGATCAATCCGAGTGCTCCGAGCACCTCGGCCACGCCAATGAATTTAATGAACCAAACCGGAAACACAACCTGATTCGGCGAGCCCATCGACGCCAGCGTCTCGCTCGACAGCGCTAACTTCGTGCCACCGGCAAACAAAAAGAGCAAGGCCAATACA
This sequence comes from Pyrinomonadaceae bacterium, assembly GCA_035275005.1. GTDB lineage: Bacteria > Acidobacteriota > Blastocatellia > Pyrinomonadales > Pyrinomonadaceae > PSRF01. The sequence continues at coordinate 8,810 of DATENQ010000309.1, forward strand.
ACCTGAGTAATCCAAAGTAAGATGTTCATAATCGGGTTCCTTTATGTTTACTGTTAAGGCAATCCTGTGATCTCCAACACCGGACGAATCTCGATCGTGCCGAGTTTCGCAACCGGAATTCGTTCGGCAATACTCATCGCCTCGTCGAGATCCTGCGCGTCTATCAGGTAATAGCCGCCGAGCTGTTCGCGAGTCTCAGCGAATGGACCATCAGTCACCAGTCGCTTGCCGTTTCTGACGCGCACGCTCGTGGCCATCGCCACCGGATGCAGCGGGCCCGCCGATAAGTACTTACCCTTCGAGCTGAGCTCGCATGCGAGTTGCGCTGAATCGACGTAGCATTTCTCGCGTTCAGCTTCGCTCATCGCTTGTTCGTCAAGATAAACCAGCATCATGTATTTCATGTTTCTTGTGGGCCTCCACTGCTAAATCGAACGAAGAGCGCTCGAATCGACACTCCTGCCTGAATTTTTTATTATCAAACGTGCTTCCGAACCCGAATGTTGCTGTTGACGCAGTGTATCGATCTGACTGGGGTCGGATTGTTGCAACTCTCATACGTCAGTTTGGCGATTTCGAACTTGCCGAGGACGCCGCCCAGGATGCGTTTACCGCAGCCGTCGACCAATGGCGAACCGACGGGATCCCCGAGTCGCCGCGCGCCTGGATCATTCAAACAGCCAAACACAAAATCATCGATCGCCTGCGACGTCAAACGCGTCTACAGGAAAAACTCGAAGCAGATCCCGACTTCAACTCCGAGCCAATCGTCGAAGGTCCTAACCTCAACTTCGACGAGATCCCCGACGATCGCCTGCGTCTGATCTTCACTTGCTGCCATCCAGCCTTGTCGCTCGAAGCGCAGGTCGCGCTCACGCTGCGCACTTTAGGCGGACTTCAGACTGATGAAATCGCGCGCGCGTTTCTCGTTCCCACGGCGACGATGGCCCAGCGACTAGTCCGCGCAAAACGAAAAATCCGCGATGCCGGAATACCTTTCAGCGTGCCCGACACGACGGAAATGCCTGCGCGCGTGGACGCAGTGTTGACCGCAATCTATCTCATCTTCACCGAAGGTTATGCGCCCACTCGCGGCGAGCCACTCGTCAGGGGCGATCTTTGTGCTGAGGCTATCCGGCTCGGACGCCTTCTCAGAACGCTGCTCGCACCCAAGCCTCCCGCTGAAGCAACGGCCCTCGTGGCGTTGATGTTGTTGCATGATTCGCGACGCGAGGCTCGACTGGATGAAGACGGCAATCTGGTTGTGCTCGAAGAGCAGGATCGCACACTCTGGAATAGACCACAAATCGACGAAGCGCTCTCCTTAGTCAACGAAGCGCTTGCGGGTGAGCCTGGTCCATTCGCGTTGGAGGCGGCGATCGCCGCAGAGCATTGCAGAGCAGCACGCGCAGAAGACACAAACTGGTCGCAGATCGTCAAACTCTACGATCTGCTGGCCGAGCTTATGCCTTCTCCGATCGTGTCGTTAAATCGTGCCGTCGGTGTTGCTATGGCCCAGGGTCCTCAACCCGCGCTCGAGTTGATTGACGAACTGGCTGCGTCCGGCGAACTCGATGATTATCACCTGTTACATGCAGCACGCGCCGACATGCTGCGACGTCTGGGCGAAAACGACGAAGCTGCTGAGAGTTACAAAACAGCACTGAGCTTAGTCACCAACGACAGCGAACGTCGTTTCCTCGAACGTCGCCTCCGCGAAGTCCAATCATCGAGTAATTAGTGCCACAAACTTAAGCACTCTGACTCTTCGTGTGCAGCGTTGCGAGGCGCTTCTCCATCTCTTCCGGTGAGACGTCTTCCTTGTGCGTTGCTACCGTCCACATATGACCAAAAGGATCAGTCAACGTACCGGAACGATCTCCGTAAAACTGATCTTGCAACGGCTTCACTTCCACGCCACCAGCCCCGATGGCTTTGTTGTAAATCGTGTCGCAGTCGTCAACGTAAATCATCAGACTGATCGGCGAGCCGCCATACGCCTTCGGACCTTTGTAGCCCATCTGCTCGTTTTGATCCCCGAGCATAAAACACGAATCGCCGATCTTCATCTCGGCATGGCCAATCTTTCCTTCGTGTTCCATGCGAAACAGTTCGGTGGCGCCAAACGCTGTCTTGTAGTATTCCAACGCTTCAGCACCGCCATCGACAATCAGGTAAGGAGTGAGGGAATGATATCCCTCCGGAATCGGTTTCACGTCTGCCATAAAACTATCCCCTTTCGTTTGCTTAGTTGACTATTAAGAAGAGCTTAAACTTTGAACGGTGAACGTCGACCGCCATTGTTCTTGACGACCGCCAGTGTCATGTCGTCTGTGAGCGGTTGTGGCGCAGCGAAGTCCTGAACCGCGCCGAGCACTGAAAACAGCACGGACTCAGCCGTGCCGCCCTGGGCGCGACGCAATTCGGTTTGCAGCCGCATTGCGCCAAACTCCTGTTCTGCTTCGTTGAATGATTCGAGAATACCATCAGAGCAAACCAACAACAGATCGCCGCGATCCATCAGCACGCTGCCTCGATCGAACTGCGCCGACGGCACAACGCCCAGCACCGGTCCACCGTCCGAGAGCAATTCGAGTTGTCCGTTTGCGCGTAAGTGTAACGCTGGTGGGTGTCCAGCGCTACAGTAGTCGAGGATGCCTGAACGCGAATCGAGCCGCGCCACAAACATTGTGCTCAACGGCTCCACCGCTGACAAGCGAGTAATATCGCAGTTGACGCCGGCGACGATCGCCTCCGGATCACTGTTCGCGGCGGTGTGCGTGCGAATCAGTCCGACCAGGTGCGTGACCCACATGCCCGCTGCCAGTCCTTTACCGCCGATGTCGCCGAGCGCGAGCACCAAACCTTCGGGCGTTTCTTCGACACTGAAAAAATCGCCGGGCAAGTGACGCACTGCAAAAATCTCACTAGCCACATCGAATGCGCCGTGACGGACGAGTCTCGGCGCACACAATCGCCGGTGTACTTGCGCCGCTTCGAAGATCTCTCGCTCGATATTTACGAGTTTTGCCGCGGATGAACGCAGGTGATGCAGATCAGAAGATTGATCTGCGTCATCCGCGTCTATCTGCGGCAAAAATACCGGAGTCAAGGTCATCACCTCATCCGACAAACTTATAGCCACTGCCATGAACGGTAAGAATAAAACGTGGTTCTTCGGGGTTTGGTTCGAGTTTTTGTCTGAGATGAACGATGTGCGTATCGACGGTGCGCGTGGTCGGATAATTTTCGTATCCCCACACTGCATCCAGCAATCGATCGCGGCTCAGTGTTTCCACGGGATGCGCGATGAAGTAAGCGAGCAGGGCAAACTCTTTCGCCGAAAGATCGACGATATTTCCATCGCGTCGTACTTCGTTGCTGCGAATGTTGACTTCGATGTCGCTGAATTTGTAGACCTCGGGCGCCGGCGTAGGCGATGAGACACGACGCAGCACTGCTTTCACACGCGCCATTAGCTCGCGCACCGAAAAAGGTTTCGTGACGTAATCGTCCGCGCCCAACTCCAGTCCCACAACTTTGTCGATCTCCTGGCCGCGCGCAGTCAGCATGATGATCGGCACTGACGGCCGTTTCGCCTTCAACTGTTTGCAAACGTCGAGTCCGCTCATGCGCGGCATCATCACGTCGAGCACAATCAGATCCGGATTGTCCGAAAGCGCGCGCTCGAGCCCGCTGACACCATCTTCGGCACTGATCACGTCGTAGCCTTCGTATTCGAAGTTGTCGCGCAGCCCGGCAACCATCGCGGGTTCGTCTTCAACGATTAGAATCTTTGACTTCATGATGTCACTCCTTACCATGTGATTGCCGGCGACGGGCGGCCACGGAGTGCCGCCCCTACAGTTGCGTCCTGCAAGATCGTGTGCGCGTTGCCCGCCATTA
>DATENQ010000310.1:0-4567 GCA_035275005.1 Pyrinomonadaceae bacterium
ACTCGATCGCTTCTTTCTTGTCGAAGATGTGATTGCCGGACGTCATCACGTCGATGCCGGAAGAAAACAGTTGTTCGCAGAGTGTTGGAGTGACTGAAAAACCGCCGGCGAGGTTTTCGGCGTTCATGATTGCGAGATCGATCTGGTGCTGCTCGCGCAAATCCTGGATGCGTTCGAGCACAGCTATGCGTCCTGGCTTGGCGACGACATCTCCGATCATGAGGACTTTCATATGCACAAAAAAAGCCGCGAACCTAAATAAGATTCACGACTCCCGCTTTCTGGCAGGAGGGAGATCCGCAAGTGCCGCTCCGAAGCCGTAATTGAACCTGCATAGACAGGTGGGTGACCTCTTAATGACGCAGCCTCTGGCATTTCTTAACGATGAAGAAATGCACTGGCTAGACGACCTCGGTCTCCCTAATCAACGGCGTTGGCTCAATCATCGTAACTCGGTGACGAACACCGCAGAACGTTTCCCTCCGCCGCCACGGATAGTAGCATATCTCGCCGCGCTGCGGCACACAGCCCACGAAAATATTTAGCCGCAAAAAGGCACAAAAGTCACAAAAAAGAGTTTTGATTGAGCTGTAATTGCTTTCATCAGCTCTTTATTATTTTTTGTGACTTTTGTGCCTTTTTGCGGCTAAATATTTTTTGCTTCATCCGAGGGTGAGCTTGCCGGCGCCGCCCTGTTCGCTTTCGAGGCTGGTGCGGACTTTCAGCAGGCGATCGAGCATTTCGGCGCACTCGGCGCTGCGGGCGGCGAGCTGTGAATCAGCCTGCTCGTGCATGTTCTTGAGGCGGTGCAGTTCGTCAGCAATGTGTAGCGCAGCAAGGATCGCGACTTTCAAAGAGTCGACGGTGAGCGTGCCGGAAGAAATCTCTCGCATCCGGCTGTCCACAAATTCGGCGAGCTGAATAATGTATTCCGTATCGCCGTCAGACCTGATGTTGTAGGTCTGATTATAAATCTCGACGCGAATGGTGGGACTACCGGTACTGCCTTCCATACTGCCTTTATTGATCATTCGACCGATGCCGGAGGAACTCATCTGAACTCCTCAACCATTTCCGGATCGAGAGCGGCGACCGCATCAAGCATGGCTTCGACTTTCATGCGAATGGTCTCACGTTCAGCGAGCAGTTTCTCAACCTGGTTTTCGAGGCGCTCTTTCTCATTGAGCACGTTGCCCATGTCGCGGTGAATAAGGGCGAGTTCTTTTTCGAGGTTCTCTTTTTCCTGACGCAGCGTTTTGGTGAGTTCGATAGTGCGATAGATCTTATCTTCTAAATGAGAAAACTTTTCCAAGCCTGACAGACCTACCATCTATTTTTCTCTCCCGACTGTGTGGACTAAAGATCGCGGACGATTATCCGCCTTAGTGCCTGCGAGCGCAAGACTCATTTTGCAATCACGCGCGATTTATTTTCAGCGCTGCTCCGCGCCGAAGGTTTCAAGCAAATGCGAAGTCAAACGCGAGTGATACTCTTCGACTTCTTCATCGCGCAACGTCCGCTCGTCGGAACGATACTCGAGCCGCAACGTCACAGAGCGTTTTGACGACTGAATGTTCCCGCCTTCGAAAGTGCCGACCAATCTGACGCTGCGACAATCGGCAACTTCTTGCTTACGAACTGCCGCGAAGATCTCGTCGAGCGCGACGTTGCGGTTAACAAGCAGTGAGATGTCGCGCATCACCGAAGGATAGCGAGGCAACGGCGAGTACTGGATCGTTTTCACTGGACCATCGAGAAGCGCGCCGAGATCAAGTTCCAGCACGTAAACCGGTTGCCGAAACTTGTACGACGTAGCCACGTTCTCAGCGAGACGACCGATCGTACCGATCGCTGTGCCGTCTCCGGATTTGATCAGGGCGGATTGCCCCGCACGAAGATGATGCACGGATGCCGGCGTGAATGTTAGCGGGCTCAGGTTCATCCAATTGACGGCCGCTTCCAACGCGCCCTTGAGATCGAAAAAGTCGACTTCGCGTTCGGCTTGCGCGCGGTCCTGTTCGAGCGTGCCTCCGGTTGCGACGAGCCCGAGCGCGAGGTTCTCCTGAGGCAGCTCACGAGCTTTGGAGATTGAGAAGATCCGGCCAGTTTCGAACAATTTCACGTCGCGAATGCCGTGATTGAAATTGTGTCGCACGGAGTCGAGCAAGCCCGGCAGCAGCGTTCCGCGCATCCAGGCGGCGTCTTCGATGATCGGGTTTGCGAGCTGAGGTATAGCGCTCTCGTGCCCGGCCAGCGATGGGATCAGTTCGAACCGTGATTCCTGTTGAATGAAACTAAAATTGATTGCTTCGTCGAATCCGAAGGCGTTCAAGGCGCGTCGCAGGGAACGTTGCTTCATCTCGTTCGGCTGATATTCGCCTGAAGCATTCGAAGGCGGCAGTTCGGATCCAATGTTCTCAAAGCCGCGATGCCGCGCGACTTCCTCAACGAGATCCTCTTCCTGCTCGACGTCGATCCGCCACGATGGAACCTTGAAATTCAGACGACCATCCGACTCACTTATATATTCAAATCCCAAGCCCTCGAGAATGCGTCTAATCTCAGCAGTCTCAACCGTGAGCGACGTCAGCGCCGGCACACGTTCAGGACGAAGATTGACAACACGTTCGGGTAGCGGATGTGGATAGACATCGATCGCGTCCTCGGTTGCAACACCTCCTGCAATCTCGCAGATCAACTCGACACAGCGTTGCTGTGCGCGTACGGCGCCTTCACAATCAGCGCCACGCTCAAACCGGCGCGAGGCTTCCGTGTCCATTCCTAACTGGCGCGCCGTTTGTCTGACGGAATGCGGGTTGAAGTAAGCACTCTCGATCAACACATCTTTCGTCGCTGATGAGATCTCTGACTCCTCACCACCCATGATACCGGCCAGTGCCACTGGCTTCTCTGCGTCGGCGATGACGAGCATGTCGGCGGTAAGAGTTCGGTCGACACCATCGAGCGTCTTAAGCTTCTCGCCGGGCGCAGCACGCCGAACGACGATCCGGTGTCCGCCGAGTTTCTCAAAATCGAACGCGTGGAGAGGCTGGCCCAACTCGTGCAGCACGTAGTTGGTAATATCGGCGACGTTGTTGATCGGACGCTGGCCAATTGTCTCGAGACGTTTCGCGAGCCATTCAGGAGACGGCCCAATCTTCACGCCACGCACCAGACGCGCAGCATAGCGCGGACACAGATCGGGATCCTTGATCTCGACGGAGGTAAAACTCTCAGCGCGACCCTCGGTTTTTACCTGCTCGCTAGCCGGCAGACGCATGCGCCCATTCTCAATCACCGCTACTTCACGCGCGATACCGACGTGCGACAGACAATCAGGCCGATTCGAAGGCACTTCAACATCGAGCACAGCATCGCCGTCGTGCTGCTCAACCGCATCTATCGCCAACCCAACCATCGTCAGCCGCTCCCGCAATTCCGCCGGGCTCAGCCTCGTGTCTGTTAGCTCCTTAAGCCACTGGTGACTAATGAACATTTACTCAAATTTCTCTAGGAATCTGACATCGTTCTCGAAGAGCAGTCGAATGTCGTCAAGCTCGTACATCAGCGCGGACATTCGGTCGATCCCGAACCCGAAAGCAAATCCGGAAAACTCCTCCGGGTCGACGTCCACCGCGCGCAACACATTCGGATGAACCATTCCCGAACCGCCTAACTCAATCCAACCCGAGTTCTTGCAAATGCGACAGCCGGCGCCCTTGCACTTGAAACAACTGAAATCAAACTCGGCGCTGGGCTCCGTGAACGGGAAGTACGACGGCCGGAAGCGAGTGACGGTGTCAGCGCCAAAGATGCGACGCAGAAACTCCGCTACCGTACCTTTCAAGTGCGCCATGGTTATACCGCGATCGACACACAAACCCTCGACCTGAAAGAACATCGGATTGTGAGTCGGATCGGGTGTGTCGCGTCTGAAGACACGACCGGGCGCGATCATCCGCACAGGCACACCGCGACGCTGCATCGCGTGAATCTGCACGGTCGAAGTCTGCGAACGAAGCGCGAAGCCGTCAGTGGTGTAGAAGGTATCCTGCCATCCGCGGGCCGGATGATTTTCCGGAATGTTGAGCGCGCCGAAGTTGTAGAAGTCAGTCTCGATTTCGCGATCGTCTTCGATTGCATAACCGAGCGCGACGAAGACGTCTTCCAAACGTTCACGCATCAACGTGATCGGATGTCGATGACCGGAGCGCGGGCGACGCCCGGGCATAGTGACGTCGATACTCTCGCGCGCGATGCGCTCGTTCTCGATATGGCTTTTGAGACTTTGCTCGGCCTGGTCCAACGACTGGAGCAGCGATGCTTCAGTGGCCTGCACCAATTGACCAAAGGCAGATCGCTCTTCAGGTGCAACACGTCCGATCAGCTTCTTTGTCGCCGCGAGGGCGCTCTTTTTGCCGAGATGGCGCGTGCGCAGCTCGCCCAGGGCGCGCTCTTCCGCGAGAGCGGCTTCGAGATTCAGTCCATTCAAACCGGATGGATCACCAGTAAAGCGGGCAAAGCGTTCGAAATCTTGCTCGAACGCTTTGCGGGCTGCTTCCACCTG
>DATENQ010000311.1:0-23613 GCA_035275005.1 Pyrinomonadaceae bacterium
CTCCTCGAAAATGCGATCGTCGAATACGAAGAGTACTTGCGCATCGATCCGAAGGGCCAATTCGCCGCTGAAACTCGACAATTAGTGCAAACGCTGAAAAGTATGGTCGCAAAAAAGAAATGACCTCGCTCAGTACGCTCACGGTCACAACTTCAGGCGCTCGATAGCTCGTTTCTCTTAAACTTATTCCTGGCGCATTAGGCATGATTCGTTGCCACAGTCCACTCAAACCGCAGCAGGAATTCGCGCGAAGGCGTTGACCTATTGCAAGAATACGGGAGTTGCTGAACGCGTGAGTCATCTCTAATTTCTCTGTGTTTTCCAACCGAATCGATTCACTAAATTCGATTCAAAACCCTGAAGCCGTGCCATACCACACCGAGTAGGGAGAACACCATGATCAACAGCAGCATTAGCGTAACCCGTTCGTTGGTCCAGTTTTGTGCCAACGTCAGGGTTGTGAGCGAACTTATGGCTATTATAATGCCGGCAAGAAACAAGTCCGTTCCAGAAATATGGTTTACTTCATACCAGATCTTCGGATCGCCCAAAGTTCTGGCCGTGCGGAAGCCATAATATCTGTTTGGCGGCACCCGGTTTTGAATAAGCGGAATACTCAACCCCACGAACAACATACCCACAAAAGCGAACATTAGAGAAGTAAAAGTTACTTTGCTCATGATTTTATCCCGTTCGTGAATCTCTCGCGGTGGAGTTCAAAAGCGTGATCCAAGTTGCTTGTTGGATTATGGGAGCAACCAAAACATAACCGCAGGTATTGGTTGGACGTCCTTGCTTAAGTATCCCGTCAGCGCGGCAGCACTCTGAAGCGCAAGGCACTCGGGCGCTTTGCATCGTAGTAAATAGTCTGCCCGAATGCACTTGCCATGAAGCCGTTAGCTTGTCAGAACAACCCACATAAAGTTTACTTCATTACGCCCAAATGGAAAGTTAGCCGGAGCCTCCCTGCACGCAGATAAACCAACTGGTCCGGGACGCATCCAAACTCCAGAGCGTTAGTCTCATCCTTCCGGATGTTATCTTGATGTGTTCTTTAGATTTTCTACAACTGTCGCTTGTGGCGTGGGCTGCAAGTTTGCATTTATGTTTTTTTATAATCTTATGATCCGCATGCGAAAAAGAAAGAAGCGAATAAAACGGATCCCTCTTGGAACAAAATGTCCCTTCTGCTGGTCCCAGGTTAGACAAGTGCGTAACGGAACACATCGGTCTGGTAGTATTAAAGTGAAATGCCGGACGTGTAATCGCGGTTATACCTTAGCTCCTAGACGACAGGGCTACCCATTCTTTATCACATATGCAGCCCTATCCCTTTATGGTCAATTTCGCAACTACCGGCGCGTAGCAAAAGCCTGCAATGTACATCATCAAACGGTTATTAATTGGGTCAAAAAATACAAAAGAGGATTTAATCTCACATATTCAGATATGCGTCGGTTGAGAGAGCACAAATTAGGAAGGACGTATTACTTCGATTATTCGTTACAAGGAGGAGAAGGGCGGTATTACCTGCGATCACTGCGAAATTCGCCAAGGTAAACGCTTGAGGGAAAAACGTTTGTCGGAATTCCAGAAGTAATAAGGTCGAATTTGCTATTGCATTGGCAAAAATTGCGACCTACCCTGCTTTCGATTCAGACATTTTGAACGCAGTAACAATGGAGGAAAGCGTTTATGTCTGGACACGAGTCAACTATTATCTACGCTGCTGCAGGGATTCTCCTCTTAATCACAGCTTCCAGATTCGTCTTACAAGAGCTAATTTCTTTAGTTCGACTCTTCAAACGTCTGATAGCCGAAATCCGTTCGCCGTTACCACCCGTTCAACAACCTGGGGCTTTAGCCGAAACTCGTTCCAAAAACGTGTCCTGATCTGGGTGTCCGTAGTAATGCTGGATGAAGTTTAAGTAAGAGGATACTTTCGGCGGTTACTTCAAAGAAACGCTCCTCGAAGGATTCAAACCGCAGTTTGGAAACCGGTGATACGTATACAAATTGAAAAATGTCTATTTAAAATCAGTGAAAAGGAAAACGCGTTAGCTGTGAAGGAAGCGAGTGCTGAATCACAAAAACGGTTCACGCACTAATGGTTCTCTTTTCCTCCTGAGGCCGCGAAAGCAAGTGCTTCGGCGTTGCAGTGGCCCAGATTCGTATAGACGAGAACGAACGAAGCTACGCCCGAATGCTTCAATAGCAAATTGACCTTTTATTTTGTCATTGAAGACGGCAAAGCTCGCGTTAGAGATCCAAAAAGATTTCAGAAAGTGTAAAGTAGGCGTCTCTGGCGTAGTTATTGAAGTAATCCTCATGAGACCAATCCTGAAGACACTCGGTTGTTGTTTGGTCATCGCGCTCTCTCAATGCGCTTTCATCGCCAATGGTCAAACTGAGCCGGACGACGTGATTAGGGTAGACACAAATCTCGTCAACCTGTTCTTCTCCGCGGTGGACAAAGACAATCGATTCATGACGTCTTTTGAGCGCTCTGATGTCTCTGTGTACGAAGATGATGTGCGGCAGGAAATCCTGACGTTTCAGAAGTCCACCGATCGGCCTCTTTCGCTCGCCCTCCTCGTGGATATAAGTGGTTCAGAAAAGCGCACACTCATTGAAGAGAAAATTGCTGCCAAGTCTTTTTTGGACGCGGTTATTAGACAGGAGTTGGACCACGTCGCAATTATTTCATTTGCTGCCGATCCATTCCTGGAGCAGCCACTGACCAACAACATCGATGAAGCGAAGAGAGCGATTGATGGGATACAGCCCGTAAGAGGTGTGCTTGGCTATCAGGGGAAGGGAACGGTTTTGCCCGCAGGCGTCAAACCGGCAACCGGATCGTTGAGCTACACGAGCGCCATCTGGGATGCGCTCTGGATCACTTCCCGTCACCTCTTTTCACCTCTTCCCACGAACATTCGTAGAGTGATGGTGCTCGTGACTGACGGAGAAGATACCAGTAGCCGCGCAAACCTCGATGAAGCAATCGACATTACGCTTCATGCGGACACGGTAGTCTATGTAATCGGAGTTGGAGACACTTCAATAGCTGATGGTGTGAACAAATCGACCCTCAGCAAAATCGCGCTTCGCACCGGCGGCCAATTCTTCTCGCTACGCAAGAACGAAGATCTTACTGATGCATTCGAGCGGATCGCCAACGAGCTCCGCAACCAGTTTCTCTTGAGCTACGTCCCACTGAACAGGAATGCTGAGCCATCTTACCGCCGCTTGCGCATTGAGATTGGCGACACAAAATCCCAAAGACACCGGCCACGGTTGTTCTACCGTCCTGGTTACTATGTCAGACAGCAAACAGCCAAACCATGAACACTCACCGTCTCATTACACTTACCATCAGAATTCTTGCTCCACTCTCAAAACTCGTAAGTAGATTGGACGACCAACTCCCCCGGCAGTGATACTTCGTTCGCACTGGGAAGTTGCTTCGCACTACGCGGGGTGAAGGAATTCCCGGCATATACGAGGAATGTTAAGAGTCATTCCAGTTTAGGCTGGATCAAGTGCGTACCAGGTAGCACTTACCTTCTTAGAGCACAATTCAGTTGAGTATCAGCTTTGCCGTAAAGTCGTGGATTTACAGCGATCCATTCGTTAGAGAGCGGGCGTAATGTCTATGGCATAGCGATTGACAATACCGATGCGCGGGCAACTCTTCAAAGACGGACGAAATATTCATGGAACACATGGCACATAATGTGATTCAGTTTGGAACATATGTGAGCGTCACCAGCAAGAAGAGAAAGAAACGATCGCGCGCGCTTCGCACATTTACCTTCGCCCTGTTCGCTCTCTTCCTTGTTTTTGGTTACATCACCGGCGAAAAAGCCGGAGCGCAATCTAATACTCTCGATAAACTGTCACCCGATCTTAAGGAACTCGTAGTCAATAAAAGTCAGTCAACGGTTAAAGTTGTCGTTCAGTTCAACACTACTCGTCTTAATAAAAACCTCAAAGATCTCCTGGAAAAACAAACGTTAATAACCAATAGACTTAAAAACCTCAATCAGTGGGTGGTCGCGACGCGCGTGTCAATGCTTGCCACGATTTCCGGTTTTCCTGAAGTCACCTACGTCTCCATCGATCGGCAGACAAAACAGCTTGGACACCTTTCATTGACCACGGGCGCCGACCAAATTCGCCAGGCAATGGTGACGACCGCGGGCGGCAGCCGGCTGGATGGCACCGGTATCGGTATCGCTGTGCTCGACTCAGGAATTTTTAAGTCACACAAATCGTTTCTCGATGCCGATGGCGACTTGAGAGTAGTGGCAAAGCAAGACTTCACAGACGAGGGGACAACAAACGATCGATACGGTCACGGCACGCATGTGGCGGCCATCGCAGCGGGTAATGGGAGAATCGCGAATGGCGCGTACACCGGCATTGCTCCGGGAGCCAACATTCTTAACTTGCGCGTGTTGGACTCACGCGGAGCAGGCAGGGCTTCGTATGTGCTCGCGGCGGTCGATTGGATCATGACAAACCGGACGGTTTACAACATTCGAGTAGTAAACATGAGCCTGGGGATGCCGGCAATCGATTCGTACAAGAACGATCCGGTTTGTTTGGCTGTTCGTCGAATGGTTGACGCCGGAATCGTCGTTGTAGTCGCTGCCGGCAATAACGGCAAGAACTCGGCAGGAGAAAAAATTTACGGTCAAATCCATTCGCCCGGCAACGAGCCTTCCGCGATTACGGTCGGAGCAACAAATACTTTTGGAACAGATGGGCGTGGGGATGATGCTGTCACCAGCTACAGCTCTCGTGGCCCAACACGCAGCTTCACAATCGACAGCACGGGTGTGAAACGTTACGACAATCTACTCAAGCCAGACCTCGTGGCCCCAGGCAATAAGCTGATCAGCGCCGAAGGAGAGGTTGAATCCGAGGAAGGAGAGATAGCGAACCTCCTGCTCGCGCAGAATCCGGGCCTTGATGCAGGTGTTAGTACAGATGATTCGCGCAGGATGATGTACCTCAGCGGCACGTCGATAGCCGCTCCAGTCGTCGCGGGTGCTGCAGCGCTCTTATTGCAAGCCAATCCAAGTCTGACGCCCAATTTGGTCAAGGCGATCCTGATGTATACCGCTCAGCCGCTCGCGGGATTTAACACGTTCGAGCAAGGTGCAGGGCAGATCAACATCGAGGGCGCAGTTCGACTCGCTAAGCTGGTCCGTACCGATCTCACTGGCAGTACACCACTCGGCGCGCCATTGCTGACGGGACCTGCTCCAACGCCGCAAACTACAATTGCGGGACACAGCTTTCCATGGGCTCAGGGAATCAACGTCGGATACACATTCGCTACCGGCAGCAACCTGATCACCAAATATCAAAAGATCTACGGCACCGGCATTCTGATCAGTGACGGGATCCTGATTAGTGACGGCATTCTGATCAGTGATGGAATACTCATTAGCGACGGGATATTGATTAGCGACCATATCTTTACGAGTGATGGTCTGCCACTCGGCAGCGGAACTGCCTTTATAGGTACCGGGATCCTGATCAGTGACGGCATTCTGATTAGCGACGGTTTCTTATTGAACGATGGAATCCTGATAAGTGATGGAATTCTCATTAGCGACACCACTTTGGCTAACGACTTTCTCCTGCAAGCTCAAGCAGCGCTGATTAACGGTGACGCTACTACTTCGATGCCCGTCGTTATCGACGGCGGGGTCGGCTTCACAGGCTTCTGATGCTACCGGCGACGAATATCCGGTCTGTAATCGGAATTGCCCAACCAGTAAAGAAGAACGGTTTGACTCGACTATTCTCTCAAAGCCCCTCACCTGAGGGATTAACTACTGCACGCGCGCTTCGTTTCATGTCGAAAGACGCACGCATAAATCTCCTCACTAATGGCTCGGAAGCTGAAGCGCTTGCATTCCTCTCGGCGCGTCCGATCCATTCTGTCGTGATGTCGAGTTTTATTCGTGATAACGGCCTGGTGAGCGATTTGAATCGAGGCAGATTTTACTCCTATCGCAATCACCGCGGTCGCATTGAGGGAGTCGCGTTGGTGGGTCACGCCACTCTCTTCGAAACCAATAGCGATGCTGCGTTAGCTGCGTTTGCGCGACTCGTTCACAACTCTGACAAGGTCCACGTGATCATGGGTGAGGACGCCAGGGTTGCCCAGTTCTGGCGACACTTTACCGCCGGCGGCCACGTGCCACATCAAATAGGTCGGGAATTGCTTTTGGAACAGCGCACAATGCCGGGGCAAAGATGGCCTGAAACGCAGAATGGCCTCAGACTGGCCACGCTCGAGGATCTGAGTGTCGTAATGACTACGCATGCCAGGCTGGCGTGTGAGGAGCTTGGCTTAGTTGATCCGATCGTCGCGGATCCGAAGGGGTTTCCGGAGCGTTGTGCCCGTCGTATCCAGCAGCACCGTGTTTGGGTGTTAATTGAAAACGGTTCGCTCGTGTTCAAAGCCGATATCGCTGCTGACACTCCGGACGCAATTTACCTGGAAGGCATTTACGTCAATCCCGAAAAGCGCAGTCAGGGATATGGTTTGCGTTGTCTGACCCAGTTGAGTCGCCACCTGCTTAAACGTACAGGCTCTATCTGTCTCCTTGTCAACGAGGCTAATCACATGGCGCACACCTTCTATCGTCGCGCAGGCTTCTCATTTCAGAGCTATTACACGACGATTTTTATCCAAAATGGTGCTGTTAAGTGATTAGACGTATTTTTTTACGCTCTTGCTGGACAGTTAGTATGGTTCCGAACAATTAGAGCGCGTGGATGAATAACGAACCATATTTCCAAAATGGCAACTTTGCCAGCCACACACCGCTGTCACAGTTTCCGGAAGCGACCGCGGCCGCGGGTGCCCAAACCCAGCGGCGGAATATCAGTCAGCCGGAATCTCAGACGGAACAGACTGAGGCAGTGTGCAGTCTGCTCGATCAAGGGCTTTCAAGTGAAGCCGAACGCAGCAGTCGCTCACTTATCAAAACAGCGCGTCGCAATCCGGCGCTGCTGGCAAGGGCTCACTGTTACCTCTCGGTCGCCCTCGAGATGCAGGGGCGTTATCTCGAATCTCTCGAGGCAGTCAAACCCTACGAGCTGCCGGAGTCACTGAAGGATCTGGATGCCGAGTCCGTCGCGTATGTTCGTGTTCACGTTGGGCTTGCACATCATTACACCGGCGATCCGCCCAAAGCGATCGCTATTCTAAACACCGCGCTACGCGAAGCGTCTCAAAGTAATGCCGCGCCACACCTCGGCGCGATCTATCTTGCCCTCGCGCGTGTCTACCGCAGCATCAACGAATACACGATTGCGCGCGACTATGCGCAAAGCGCTCTCGATCATTATCGTCGCACCGGCGACTGGCGCGGATTGGCTGAAGCTTACTTCGGCATCGCCCTCGCCGAGCTGTTTGAAGGTAAATACGAACCGGCCCTCGACACCTTCGAGCAGGCGTTGAAGCTCGTCGGTGATAATCCAGCTCCTTACCTGCTCGGAAAAATTCATACCAACATGGCCGGCGCGTTCTGGTTCCTGAAGCGCACGCAGGAAGGAATCCGCTGCCTTGAGAAGGCCATCGGCTACTACGAACGAACTGAACACAAAGCAAATGCAGCCGATGGTTATAACAATCTCGGCATGAATCTGATCCTGGTGGGCGAGTGGACCCGCGCTGAGGATGCTTTGAGCCGGGCACTCTCGCTTACGTCAGAGATTGATGAGCAGAATGCCAAAGTGCCGATGGTGCTTGATTCACTGGGCCAGTTGCACATGCTCCGAGGACAGTTTACCGAAGCGGAGGCGTTGCTCGAACGCGCGGTGTCGCTGGCAACCGAACACGGAAACAAGTGGTATGCACGGCAGGCATTGTACACGCTTGGACGCTGTCATCTCGGCATGGATGCTCTGGGTGAGGCAGTTGAGTGTGGAAATGAGTCACTTGCATTGGCTGAGATAATCGGCGACCGCCAGGCGCAATGCGAATCGTGCCTGCTGCTCGCCGAAAGCTATCTTCGCAGTGACCAGGTCGATCGCTGCATCGAGTTGTTAAAGAGAGTTTCCGAGGAAGCGGAGTCTGGTGCTGACGTAGCGATCACCGGTGAAGCGGAACGATTGAATGGATTGGTCGCTCTCAAGCAGGGCGATGCTACGCTTGCGGCACAACACTTCGGCCGGAGTCTCTCGATCTTCGAAATGCTCGGGTACCGGCACCGCGGCGCAATCGCGTGCGAGGCGTTGGGAGCAGCTTACGCGCTAACAGCTCCCAGGCGTGCGAGCGAGAAACTCGCGAGCGCGTTGCAGACTTTTCGTGAGATAGGCGCTTATCCGGATGTTGCCAGAGTCGAGCGGTCTCTGGCTGAACTCGATGGGGAAGCGCCGGATCGTCGCACTGATCCAGTGGCACTATCGCAACTACTCACGATGAGGTTGGTTAACGCCGCTGCTTCGCGTGAGCTGTTGTTACATGAACTGGCCGCTGTCCTCCATCAGGAATCAATTGCCGAACGGATCATGATCGCGGAAGCACATCCGGAAGGCCATTTTATTAATGCCGCTTCGTACGGACTGTCGTTCGACGAACGTAACATGCTCGCCCGCGATTTGCAGAAATTGAAAAACGACGAGGACTGTGCCGCGTATGGCGTGAAGCACAATGCTTCGGTGATTATGCTGCGACCGCAGAATGCGCTGCCTGCCGTAGTCTTCATTGCACCGAGAAGTGAAGAACTATTGTTGGACGGGTTGTCACTCGATCCGCTGTTACGCGTCACGACAATGGGTTTAGAGATTTGTGCACTCCGCGAACGCGTGCCGGGTGCTCAGGGAGGATACCGTCAGGTGACGCGTGCGGATCAAAGGATTCCGGGAATGATCTACTCGAGTCCGGCGATGACGCGGCTGGTCGATGAGATCCACAAGATTCGTTCGTCTGACGTCACTGTGCTGGTGACCGGCGAGTCGGGCACGGGCAAGGAGTTAGTGGCGCGCGCGATTCATCAACTTTCTTCACGGCGCTCGAGAGTGTTCGTTCCGTTCAACTGCACCGCAGTGCCCAAAGAGCTTTCGGAAGCTTACTTGTTTGGCTACAAGCGAGGTGCTTTCACTGGAGCCATCTCGGATTCGCCCGGAGTTATTCGCTCGGCAGTTGGCGGTACGCTCTTCCTGGACGAGATCGGCGATCTACCGTCGGACCTTCAGCCGAAGATGCTGCGCTTTTTGCAGGAAGGCGAGATTCAACCGCTTGGCGAGCAGCGTCCTATCAAAGTTGACGTTCGCATTATCGCGGCGACGAACACCGATCTGGAAAGAATGGTCGCGGAAGGTCGCTTCCGCGAGGATCTGTACTACCGGTTGAACGTCATTCGTCTCCAGGTACCACCACTGAGAGAGCGTCGCTCAGAGATTCCGACGATCGTGAATCATTACATCGATCACTATTCAGAAAAGTTTGGCCGCCGTGACATCACCATCACGGCGCCGGCTATGGATCTGCTGATGGTTTGCGACTGGCCCGGCAATGTTAGACAAGTTTGCAATGAAGTGCAGCGAATCGTCGCACGCGCGGAAGACGGCACCGTGATAACTCCGGATCAACTTTCTCCCGAGCTTCGTCGCATGTCCGAGCACATGTTTACGCCTGCTGGAACGGCTGCCCCGGGGTTTCAATCGAATGGCGCTACTACGCCCGTATTTATGAGCGCAGCCGTTGAGGCGTTAGAGCGCAAGATGATCGTCGATACACTTCGTCTGCACGGTGGAAATGTCAGCCGCACCGCTCGTGACCTCGGCATCACCCGCCGTGGCTTACAGCTAAAGCTCAGCCGCTACGGAATCAACGCTAACGGCTAAAGCGCTCTTCGAACCCGATTCCCCACGCATCATTTCCAACCAGGAATTTCTCGCGCAAAGAGGCAAAGAGGCAAAGGCGCAAAGGGAGACATAATGTTTTTGTGCAAAGCCACGAGCGTTGATAATTACTTCGCACTGCATACTACGTTCGCGCTTCTCTGAACTGCGGCCCTTTTCCTCAAGGTAATTGCCGCGTTCCGTCATTGCTCGCTTACCGGTGCGAACCAAGTATCTGGTTGTCCCTCCGGATTTACATCAGTTTCACCAATTAATTGCTGCTCTCGACTGGTACAGCTCTTGAAATGAAGCTTGCCATGTACACAGGATTACAAAGAGAGAAACGAGTGCATCACAGCCTCCTGCCGGGCATTAGTTTGCGACCGCGTCCGCTTAGTGTTGCCGGCACCCTGAGACCCAAGATCCTGCTTTATTCACACGACACTTTTGGACTCGGAAATATTCGTCGAACTCTACTGCTGGCCGAAGAGCTGAGGAATCAATACGAAGGCTCCGCCATTTTGATCGTTACAGGCTCGCCGATGATCCAGGCCTTTCGCATTCCCGCGGGCGTTGACTACGTCAAGCTTCCTTGCCTGGACAGGACTGAGAGCGAACGCTACGAACCGCGCTTTCTTCAGCAGTGCGCTGAAGAAGTGAAACGGACGCGCAGCGCCATTCTGCGCAACACCGTACTTGGTTTTGATCCCGACCTGATGATCGTCGACAAGCGTGCCGGCGGAGTTGATGGCGAGTTGCTGCCCGCTCTCAGGGCCTTGAGAGAATCAGGCTCGGTCGCAAAGCTGGTCCTGGGAGTGCGCGATATTCTCGATGCACCGGAGCGCACCCGGGCGAGTCTAAAGAACAACGGCAGCTTTGAAATAATCGAAGAATTCTATGATGAAGTTTGGATATATGGCTCGCGCTGCATTTTCGACGCCGTCAAAGAGTATGACTTTCCGGAATCGGTAGCACGAATCACACACTTCTGCGGTTACCTCAAACGACCTACCACACAGTCTGCGCGTAATGTTGGACCTCCGCACGTACTGGTAACCACCGGCGGTGGCGGCGACGGTCTGGCGTTAATTCGCTCTTACCTCGAAGGCCTCGTCGAGTTGCCGCGAAGCACTGCCTTACGCACGACAGTTGTATTCGGCCCGCAAATGTTGCCAGGCGATAGAGACGCGCTGTTGAAGGAATTTGGTTATCTGGCAGACGTGTCGTTTCTGGAGTTTGAGGCTGACCTCGCGAAAAGGTATGCAGCGGCCGACGTCGTCGTTTCGCTGGCCGGATATAACACTGTATGCGAGCTACTCTCATTTGCACACCGCGCCATTCTCGTCCCGCGCGCTGAGCCCGTGCAGGAGCAACTCATTCGTGCGCGACTTCTTGCGTCCAGAGGTTACTTCGATCTGATCGAGCCCGAGGATCTCAAACCGGGCATTTTGATCGCACGGGTATTGAGCGCGCTGCAACCAATGCCAACCGCCGTGCCGCCACTCGATCTCGATGGTTTGCCGAGAGTTGTGCAACGGACAGCAGAATTACTGGAGCAGGAGTACGTATGAGCCGCGCACGGATAGCAGTCGTGGTCAGTGGCTTCCCGCGGCTGTCGGAAACCTTCGCCGTTAACGAGCTGCTTGCCCTCGCGGAGCGCGATGCCCTGGTCGCGATCTTCGCGACCAAGCCGGGTGACGGCACTCACGCACAGCTCGGACTGTCGGAGTTCCTGACAGTTTTGCCAAGTGATACCGCAGACAGACAAGCCGCAGTAGTTGCCCAGAGCTTGAGAGCTCGAAACGTCAACGCGGTGCACGGTTACTTTGCGCATCAACCAGCCGAAGTCGCCTGGCTCGCCGCTGAGCGACTACGTTTGCCGTCCGGATTTAGCGTGCACGCAAAAGACGCGCGGAAAATCAGTGGTAGCGAGCTCGGCATAAGGGCCAAAAGAGCTGCATGCGTTGTCGCGTGCAACAACGATGTCGCGACTACTATTCAGAAAACGGGCGCGCGCGTACACCTGATTCCGCACGGCGTTGATCTCGAGCGCTTCAAAGCCAGTCCGCTGCCACCGATCGGAACTTTTCAAATCCTTGCAGTCGGCCGTTTGGTTGAGAAGAAGGGTTTTCACTTTCTGATCGAGGCCGTCTCACGCCTGAAATTTCCTTTTCAACTTCGCATCATTGGCGAAGGCCCCGAGCGGGAACGTCTGGCTCAAATGATCTCCGCTTACCATCTTTCGGACGAGGTTACCCTCTGTGGTCCACGAGCTCACAATCAGTTGCCGGAAGAGTATGCGCGTGCGCACGTCGTCGCCATTCCTTCAATCGTAGATAACGCGGGCGATCGAGATGGACTACCGAACGTTGTTCTCGAGGCGATGGCTTGTGGCCGCGCAGTCGTGGCTTGTAAGGCCGGCGCGATCGATGCCGCCGTAAGAGACAACGAGACGGGACTGCTTCTTCCTGCCGGCGATCCTCTTTCGCTTGCTTTGGCATTGACGCGGCTTGCCGAGGATTTGCCGTTGCGAGCGCGACTGGCAGTCACTGCACGCGAGCACGTCGAACAGCATTATGAAATGAAGGCTTGTAGCGAACGTTTTTGGCACCTGCTCGAGGAGGTTTATGCCTGATCTGACGAACATGCGAGTCGTGGCTTATGTGCTCAAAGGATTTCCGCGTCTCTCCGAAATGTTCATTGCGAGTGAGATTTACCGGCTTGAGCAGATGGGGCAGGAGTTAAAGCTTTACGTCCTCACGCCGCCGGACGAGAGCATGCGTCATGAAATCGTCGACCGCATCCGGACCAAACCGAATTATTTGCCGGCGACGACATCACTATCGACAACTCGACTGCTGCCATGGCTTCGCAAAAACTTGCCCGATTTTTTACCGGGCATTGGCCGCGTGCTTTGGCATCACCCGAAAGGCACTGCATGCGCTGCGGGAGCTGCGTTGGCCCAGTCGCTACGTGCCCGGCCCCGATTCTGGTCCATTCCGAAGAAGCAGTATGTCAAAGAGTTTTTACGGGCCACCGCACTCGCGGATCGTCTTTCTCGCGTGCCCGAGGTTTACCATCTCCATGCGCACTTCTCGCACGGTACGACAACCGTAACGTGGTTGGCCTCTCTGATAACCGGCCTGCCGTTTTCTTTCACCGCTCATGCAAAAGACATCTACTGCGAATCGCTGAACCCGGCGGGTTTACTAAGCCGCAAGATGAATGCGGCAGAGTTTGTCGTGACCTGCACTGAAGCCAACCAGAAGTACCTGCAACGATTTTCATCGACGCCCGTTCACTGCGTTTATCACGGGCTCAATGCGGATTTCTCTCGACTGCTCCGCGAACAAGTATCGGTACCGAAGCGAAACGGTCACTTGCGCGTGCTGGCTGTCGGGCGACTGGTTGCGAAAAAGGGTTTCGACACGCTGATTGAAGCCTGCGCGATTCTGAAGAACGCTGGTGTTTCGTTTGAGACTCTAATCATCGGCGAAAGTGGTGAACATGAGACAGAGCTAAGAAACCGTATCGCGCATCACGGGCTTGAAACGCACATCCATCTGGCCGGGCCACGTACTCAGGCACAACTGCTTCGCGAGTATCAACAGGCAACGGTTTTCTGTTTGCCGTGTCGCGTGCTGAAGAATGGCGATCGAGACGGCATTCCGAACGTGCTGATGGAAGCGATGTCGTGTGGCCTGCCGGTGGTTACGACTGACGTCTCCGGTATTCCCGAATTGATCCGCAATGGTGTGAACGGATTACTGGTTCCTCCGGACGATCCGGAAGCAATGGCTGGAGCGCTCCAACGTCTCTTTCACGATCCGCTTTTTGCAAAGTCTCTCGGGAATGAAGCCGTAAAGACCATCGACGAAAACTTCGATGGTGAACAGACTACGAAGGAACTGGCAAACCTCTTCGGCGCGACCAAAACGATCCGGGAACGCAGCGTCCTGGCCCGGTTTCTGAAAGCCTTTGGTCCGGATCTGTGGGCCCATCGCGGTCCACTGGCCTGGTCCTACTTTTTGCGCACGCTCGCAATCGGTGCCGCACTATTTGCACCCTGGCCGCTGAAACTAATTATCGATCACGTAATCACCTCCCACTCGGTGCCGCGTCCGGATCAAATGGTTCTGTGGCTGGCAGGTTTGTTTCTCTTCGTAACCGTCTGCGGCACTGTGGCTAACGCAGCTGAGAAGAACATCAGCGCCCGGATTCGGGAACGTCTTACCTTATCCATCAGAGATCGCCTGCTGGGCCACCTGCAAACCCTGGCGCCCACTTTCCGCAATGATAACCGCAGCGGCGAAGTGGTGCTGCGGCTCGTCGACGACTCCGATTTGTTTGTTCGAATCCTGACTAAGACATTGCCGCTTTTATTTCAGCAGTTGGCAACCTTACTTCTGACGCTCGGCGTGATGTTTGTGGTGGATTTAAGACTCGGCTTGCTGGCGTCGCTCCTGGTTCCGGTTGTCGCAGTTGTTTGCCGTCACTACAGCCGCCGGCTTTGGGCCGCTTCGCGCAAAAAGAGAAAGCACGAGGGAAAGGTCTCCGGATTGGCGCAGGAGATCGTGCGCGGCATGCCCGTCATTCAAGCATTGGGCGGCGAGAGCTACGCCAGAAGCAAGTTTGAAAACACAAATGTAAAGCGCCTGAAAGCCGGCGTCGAAGAAACGCGTGTAGCGGTACGGATGGAGCGAACCCTCCAGATTATTCAGGGAGTTGCGCTCGCGTTAGTTACCGGAGGAGGTGCTTTATTGGCACTGCACGGGCAGATCACGATCGGCGAGCTGACACTCTTCACTGCTTACATCGCGCAGCTACTAAAACCGATCGAGAAGCTGAATGACCTGGCTGAAACAAGTGGTCGAGGTTTCGCCGGCGGCGAGCGTTTGCTTGCGCTCCTCGATCAGGAAGCGCTGGTCCGGGACGCTCCCGGAGCAATCGACCTGCGTCGTGCCGTTGGAGTGGTTGAATTTCGTGATGTCTGGTTTGAGTATCCGGAGAGCTCTGTTAATCGCGGCGTCGTACTCCGCGGCATTGACCTCCAATTAAAACCCGGTCGCCTTGCAGTGCTACAGGGCGAAAGCGGAGCAGGGAAGAGCACGATTCTCAGTTTGCTTGTGCGTCTCTTTGATCCTATCCACGGCGAGATCCTATTAGACGGTGTTCCACTGCGGCAAATCAAACTTACGTCGTTGCGGTCGCAAGTGGCAATCATGACGCAGGAGCTTCACCTGTTTTCCGGGACGCTGCGCTCGGTACTGATGCCAACGGGCGTGCCGCTCAGCGAAGACTGCCTGTGGGATGCGCTGTCGCTGGTTGCACTCGACGACTTTGTGCGTTCACTTCCTCACAAACTCGATACGCCGCTTGGCGAGGATGGCTTGAATCTTTCCGGCGGCCAGCGACAGAGACTCTCACTCGCTCGCGCGTTTCTGCTCGATCGTCCGATTCTTCTGCTTGATGAGCCATTGGCTAACGTCGACGCTGCTTCAGCGGCCGTAATCCTCAAAGCCCTGGATCGATTGCGTACCGGCAGAACGTGTCTGGCGATCACTCACGAATCAACTCTCTTGAAGTATGCCGACAATGTCTATTGCCTCAAGGACGGTCGCATCATGGAACCCGAAGACGCGCTGATGAACGTCGCGCAGATGAGGAGGCGGGCATGATAGCGACATTGGTACAAGCCAGGCCGCGGCCCGTGTTCTGTGTGATCGAACATTTGCATCGCGACTTTGCACTAGCGGAGCGAGTTTGCGCGGGACAGTTCACACATGCAGGCGTCACGCTGACCCTGGGTACCGAGCCCGATTGGTTGACCTCTGCTTTTCCCACTGACGCCGAGTGGCGTATCGAGTGGAGCAAGTTTTACTGCGGACTCGATCTCGCGGCGGCTTTTAATGAAACGGGAGATCCAAAATTTCTGCATACCTGGGAAAACCTGGTGCGCTCGTGGATCGAGCAGGTGCCCGTCGATATTGACGCGAGCGACGTCACCGGTCGTCGCATTCAGAATTGGATCTATACCTGGAATCTGTTTGCAGCCGCGCGGTTGTTTCCGGGATTCACTGAAGATTTTGCTGAACAATTACTCGAAAGCATTGCAGCACAGGTTGAACACCTGCGCCTGAATCTTACTGCTGAACGCAATCACCGCACACTTGAGCTGTATGCATTGTTCATCGCCGCCCTCGCCCTGCCTGAGCTCGACGAGCGCGGCGAACTGCTCGCGTTTTCGATCGAAGAGTTGCATCGCAATCTGCTGGCCGACATACGCGACGACGGCGTTCACCGCGAACATTCGACGCACTACCACATGGTCGCACTACGCTCGTTCGTCGCCGCGCGAATAAATGCGCAACTCTTCGGTCTCGAGTTCCCGGATGGTTTTGATCGCTGTTTGGAGCGCGCGTGTGAGTTTGCCTTGCACGCGCACCGGCCTGATGGCGCCATCCCCGCGCTGTCAGACAGTGATACCGGCAGTTACCTGGATCTCCTCGAACGGGCGGCTACGATCTTTTCGCGGCCCGACTTTCTTTACGTTGCCAGTAAAGGAAAGAAAGGAACGCCGCCTGCTGAGAAGTATGTGAGCTTTTCAGAAGCCGGCTACTTTATCCAACGCAGCGGTTGGGGAGAAAACCAGACCGCTTTTGCGGATGAGCGCTTTTTGATCTTTGACTGTGGTCCATTAGGAGATGGTGGGCATGGCCATTACGACGCCCTCTCGATTGAAGTTGCGGCAGGAGGTCGACCGCTGATCGTCGATCCGGGGCGTTTCACTTACCACGAAGACAAGTTGAATTGGCGACATTGGTTCAAAGGCACCGCCGCCCATAACACGGTGTGCGTCGATGGTCTCGATCAAACACCTTACCGTTGTGGTAAGCCTAAAGGTCCTCGTGCGGAAGCTCAGTTAATCGAACGGCTTAGTGCTCCCAATTTCGATGTGCTTTGCGGTCGCGTGACGAGCCCATGTTACGACGCCGTTCACACGCGCTTCATATTTTTTATTGCCGGCGAGTACTGGGTGATCGTCGATACGCTGAGCGCTGAAGTGCCTCACGATTACCACCTGCGCTTCCACCTCGCGCCCGAAGCGATGAATCACACCGTCATACGCAACAACGCAGTAATCGCACCAGGCGTGGCGCTCATCTTTCCACGCCACGAACCACAACTCGAGCCCGGCTGGTTTTCTCCACAATACGGGCAAAAGATCTCGGCGCCGGTGGTCAGTGTTCATTCAAAAGCAATCGAGACTGTTTTCTACACCCTCGTGATGCCACTCGAGTTGAATGAACCCTTACCAGCATTTCGAGTGTTAACCGGCGAAGCCGCTTGCTCGGATCGGATCAGTTTTGAAGTCACCGGTGTTGGTCGAAATCAATCAGCGATTGACCGCGTAGCATGGTGCGCGCGGGCCGAGCACTTCGCCATCGGGAGTGCAAGGGGGACGGCTCGCGCTGCATGGGCCCGCGCCTTCACGTCGGGAAGTGAATCAGTTGTACAAGCGTGCGAGGCAGGCACGATAGCGTGCACACGTGATTGTGCTACTGAGTTGCTCCCAGGCGCGGGCCCGAATACACGGCCAGGAGGGCCAAAATGATGAATGGTTTGGCCCCGGATCCCGCCCTGCCGCAACGTGATCTGCTTTTAGATGACCAGCAGATAACCGCGCGTCTCTCGTCGTTGATTGGTCCAGCGACGATTGATAGTTGTGAAAAGCAACGCATCAAGTATCGGATTGGCGAAAGCCTGCGCGTACTCTACCGGCTATCGGTTAATGGGCGCGCTCATCTCGTCGCTGCCAAGGCGTCTGCCGGCATCTCCGGAAAATCAGCGCAGTTCGTCGATCCGGATCTCCGAGCGGCGTTCTGGATGTTTCCTAACGACCGCAAGATCAAGCATCTGAGTTTGCTTCGTGATACGCCGGAAGAGCTTGCGACCGTGCTGGGAGACAATTGGTATCAGAGCGACGCTGTCGCTTACGTCCCGGAAAAGTGTGCGACGGTACGATGTCTGGACCGTAATGGCAAAACTATTGCTTACGCCAAAATGTATGGTGCCAACGAAGGGCGAAGCATTTACACAACCTATCTTCAACTAGCTTCACCTTGCCCGCGCGTTGTTAAGCCGCTCGAATACTCTGAACCCTATCGCCTGTTGTTGCTTGATGCTGTTCCGGGCACGCGTATCGCGGATCTGACCG
Source organism: Pyrinomonadaceae bacterium (assembly GCA_035275005.1). GTDB lineage: Bacteria > Acidobacteriota > Blastocatellia > Pyrinomonadales > Pyrinomonadaceae > PSRF01. Next base: position 18,095 of record DATENQ010000311.1, read on the forward strand.
GTGAGAATCTGATTGACGGTGTTGCCGGATTGGCGCAAACACTCGCTTCTTTGCATTCAGCGCCAATCCCCAGTCAGTTGCCACGCTTTCATCGACACGATCCGGATCGTTTGCGCAACTGTGCCCGCCTCGTTGGCATGGCTCGTCCGGATGTTGCACGAGTCGCAAGTCAGCTCGATAAAGAGCTTCGTTCAAGTGTTCCTCCGGCAGGAAGCATGGTCTGCTTGCACGGCGATGTACATCCGAAGAATGGCATTGCCGTGGACGATCTCGTAACGCTCATCGATTTGGACCAGAGTGGGGTTGGTCCAGCGGCCGCCGATCTCGGAAGTATGCTGGCGCTGCTCCATTACAACCGGCGGATCGGTCTGATCACGCGCAACAGAGAACGCGAATTAGCGAGTGCATTTCTCGATGCTTACGCTGGTTCTCGACAACTGCCGGCACAAAGATCTCTCAGTTGGCACACGGCGGCGGCCTTGTTGTCGGAACGCGCCCTGCGATCGGTGAATCGCATCAGGCCGGAGGGCCTGCATCACCTATCGCAGTTGCTTGATGACGCGAGAGAGATACTCAGTACGGAAGGAGTGAAAGCATGACTCATCGTCCGACTTTGCTCTTCTATTGCCAGCATGCGATGGGGATGGGCCATCTCGTGCGTTCGCTCGCACTGGCTGATGCGCTGTCACAGTCGTTTCGTGTCGTTCTTCTCAATGGCGGGGAGTTGCCGTCGTGCATTTCGTTGCCACAGACGATCGAAATCATCAATCTTCCTCCTCTCCGTCTTGCTGACGGTCAACTCATCTCCTGCGACAAACACTATTCGGTGACGCAAGCGCAAGATGCGCGACTGGATCGAATTCTAAATGCATTCCGCTGGTTACGTCCTGAAGTCCTGTTGATTGAGCTTTATCCATTTGGGCGCAAGAAGTTCGAATTTGAGTTGCTGCCACTATTAGAGAACGCCAAAACACATGCAGGCTTCGCCCCTCTCGTCGTTTGCAGTCTGCGTGACATCCTCGTGAGTAGCCGAAGCGACCAGCAGAAGCATGAGCAACGTGTCGTGTCTATAGCCAATCGCTGGTTTGACGCGATCCTGGTGCACTCTGATCCCGGCTTCGCGTGTTTGGAAGAGTCGTTCGATCCTCGCACACGGCTCATTCCTTCAGTTCATCACACCGGGTTTGTAGTTGGTAACAGGAAAAAGCTGCCGCGAGATCGGTCTGGCAATGGTCCTATCCTCGTTTCGGCCGGCGGTGGTCATTATGGTTTTCAGTTACTCCGTTCGGCTATTGAAGCGCACGCGCTGTTATCGGAAACCGAGTCGCTCACGATGAAAGTGGTCGCCGGTCCATTTTTGCCCGAAGCACGATGGAAAGATCTTCGTGTCGCTGCTGATTGCCGGCGAGGAGTGACGCTGGTTCGCTTTGTGCCCGATCTCTATTCAGAGTTGTCTCAGGCAAGGGCCTCGATTAGCCAATGTGGTTACAACACCGCGATGGAGATTATTCAGGCGCAGGTACCCGCGCTCGTAGTGCCGTTTGCCGATGGCGGCGAAGACGAGCAGCTTAAACGCGCCCGGCGACTGGAGAAGCTCGGCGTAATGCGTGTGCTCGAGCAGAAGGAGTTAACGCCGAAGCGCATGGCTGAGAAAATCAAGTATCTCATCAACTTCCAACCGCGAACGGCAGACTTGAATTTGAACGGCGCTCGCCGCTCAACCGAAATCCTGTATGACCTGCTGCAGCGGCGCCGGGTAATGCAAGGCTCTCATGCCGCGGAGGAATTAGTGCGATGCCTGGCATGACTGCGTGGCTCGATCCATTGCGCGAAGCTTTGGATGAGTCGGAGACACGTATTGATTTCTTTTTCCGCGACGATGATGTTGGTTGGGCCAACGACGAATTCCGTGCGCTGCTCGCCTGCTTTCGACGACGTTCAGTGCCACTCGATATTGCCGCGATTCCAACAGCGCTGACTGCAGAACTGGCGAATGAACTTTGCACTCTGCATGCGAAAGCGCCGGCGCTGATCGGCATTCATCAGCACGGGTTTTCACACACTAACCACGAAGTGCTCGGCCGAAAGTGTGAGTTCGGAGTCTCGCGGACGGAAGAGGAGCAGTATTGGGACATTCAGCTCGGCAAGATGAAACTCGACGAAATGTTTGGCTTCGCTTTCGACCCGATATTCACGCCTCCCTGGAATCGCTGCACAGAAATAACCGGCGAGTGTCTGAGAGAGCTGGGATTTCGTGTCCTATCACGCGACGTAACCGCACCTGCGCTCGCGCTTTCAGATCTGAAGGAGTTACCGATTTCTATCGACTGGTTTGCAAAAAAGAACGGGGAACGTTTGAGTTTTCAATCTCTCGGAACGGTTATAGCCAGGACTGTGAAACAAAGGCAGCCCATCGGGATCATGCTGCACCACGAGCTAATGAGTGCAGCCGAGCGAGAACTTCTTGGTGATTTGCTGGTCTTGCTTTCTACGCATCGACAAGCGCACTGCAAGTTGATGGCCGAGATTGCCGCTGTTTAAGGGAGGAGTTGTTACTATGAAAATAAATTTTCTGGTGCTCGCGATCGTTACTCTGCTGTTGTGCTCATTTCCCACACAAGCGCAGCTCGATGCTGAAGTTCAAACAAGTTCGCCAAACAAGAGCCTGGTTGAAACTGAAGCCTGGCGCCGGCGGTTGTGGTTCAGCGCAACTCTGGCCACGAGTTTTGACACAAACATCAATCACGATCCCCAGGGTGTGCGTTCTTTTGGTCTGGTACCCAGTTTGGGAGTGCATTACCAGAACAGCGTGGAAAAGCCCTCATTTGAAATAGAGTACGAGGTAGCAGCGCATAATTATACGAATTCCAAAGAATGGGACCGCGTTAGCCATAACCTTGTCATGTCGTACCGGAAACGTCTTTTCGGCGGCTTATCAACGCGCACTGAAAGCGAAATTACGCTTAAAGGCTCATCCGAGGATCGCGAGCTCAACAACCAATACACGCTGCGTCAGCAACTTGAATATCGCCTTAACGAGAACAGCAGGCTGCAACTCGCGGCGGCGTATCGTATAAAACGAGATCCGCTTGACAGTGGCAGCAACGCCATCGATCCGTACGCCGGTGTCAGGTTTATCCAGAGACTAGCCGGCGACAAGCGGTTGGCACTCAGTTATCGCTACGATAAGAACAGATCGTGGGACCCGAAGAACCGCTACATTCGCTGGGCGTATGAAGCAGAGTTTGCGACGCCGATCGTCGATCGTCGCACGCGGCTCAATTTTGATCTTACTTACAAGCCCCGGCTTTATGGACGCACCGTGAAAGTCGAAGGGGAGCGAGTGCCACGGCGCGACGGGCGATGGATATTTGAGACTCAACTGGAGCGAGTGTTGCGATCTGATTTACTAATGGTCTTCATGTATCGCTTCGAACGACGCGATTCAAACGATCCGGACAAAGACTTCCAATCACATCAGGCAGGGTTTGCTCTGACGTATCGTTGGTAACTTGCGCGGCATAAACCCATCGACGAAATGCTCACGTATCTGTAAAATCCTTTCTCCCCCGAAAAGTTTACCTTTTAGTTCCGCACCAACGAATGCCTGGCACAAGTGTACCTAATACGAATGTGGACCATTGACCTGTATCAAAGTCTGGCTCTTTTCGATCGCCTCCGTCCTTATCCGCGATACAAAGAGTTGATAGCGCTTAGGCCTGCCGGTGTAGGAGAGTGATGGAACAGGTGAATCCAATTGCCGACGGGGTGCGTTCATGACAGATGAAATCATCGCGGATGAATTGACGGATCCGTTTCACCTTAAGCTACTTGGCCACGGGACCAACGGCTCGGATGGAATTGAGTCCGGCATCCATTTGCGCTGGGCTTTCAATCATAAGCTCGGATTTCCCGATTGCATTCGCCTGTTTCGTCGTCCAAGCTTCTCGCAAAATCACTACGTCTGGAATTACCTCGCGCAAGCTTCCAAGACTTTGTTTATTCCCTCGACCCATGAAGTGCTGAACGGAGTAGTTGAATTCGAATTTGGTTTCGAATCGGTAGCGGGTGTCAGCTCATTCCCAATCGTTTCCAAAACTTTCGACGCGCAGACTAACGATGTCGTCTACATCAAAGATGGCGAGCTACGCATAAACTTCTCGGTGCCCGTGAGCCGGATTGAACTGGGGTTCCTGATACCACCTACAACGCCTTCAAGCAATTTTCAGATCATTGTCGACGACTCGGCAGGAAGCTATTACCCCGAGTCCGTCCTCGGCTCGTTTCCGGGTTGGAAAGACATCTACTTCGACGCTCCCGGTGCTACCGGGCTAACCCTCAGCGGAAAGGAAATCAACCTTTTTCATCTCGCGGTATGGATATGCTCTGAGGTTGAAGCAAATCCCTGGCAGGAGATCAAACTGATGTGCGGCTGCGGGCTGCCTTTGATTCCCTCCACAAAACCTGCGCCACATATGATTGACCAGGTTGTCCCGGTAATTGATGTGCCCAAAATCGATTGCCGCCTCGGTCCGGGAGGCGGAGCGCCCGCGCCCTTTACCCGCAATGACATTTTGGAAATCTCAGATCTCTTCCTCGACATCTTCGAGGAAGGATCAACAGTGCCACATGGCTGGACGCTGTTCGACACATCCAACGTCGATCCGGAGGAGGCGACTCCGGAGGTTTCTATCTACGACTACTTACTGGCCCAGTGCATGTACGTGCCGGTGGCAAAGGTTTACGATCTCTACTTCGTGGACAAACCGCAAAATCCGAATCTCTATTTTGACTACAAGATCGAAACCGGTTGGCCGGAATGGAACCTGCGGCAACTGGATCAACAGATCACGTTTGACGCTTTTGAAGTCGGGCAGCGGTTCGACAATCTTTTCAGCATCGGGGATCTGTTTTTTCTCGATGCCGGTTCGCCGGAAATTGTGGAAGCTCCCAACCTTCTGGCTCGAACAAGTTTAGGTTTGGCTCTTAGCGATACGGTTCCGGTAACCGTCTTCCGATTTTTAAAGCCCGTCACAGATGTCCAACTCTGGTTATTGAATACTGATCCCGCGGGTGAAGTTGTTGTCGAGGCTCATCAGAACTACCACATAACTTACAAAGACAAGCGCGTGCTGAACGAGCCAAGCGGAATCCTGCGCGTGCATGGCGATCAAATCGACTCCATTCGCATTCAAGGCCGGAATGTAATTCTGTCTCGCCTGCATTATGAAGACGAACCGGCTCCTTATTTTGGTCAGTCGACAATGATCTGCGGCGTTAAGCGCGGCATAAACGCGTACCCGCTGGAAAAGCCTTCGAGTCTGACTGTAAGTTTTATACCCGGCGGCATCGTGAACACTCCGGATCTTACCCACACAGAAGTTCCTTATCAGGCGGGTCTGCGCTGGGAGACGAATGAAGACGAAAACAAGAAGTTGCTGCCTCACCATCCATTTGGCTACCACATCCAGCGGAGCTTGAATAATGGACCAGTTGAGTTGTTGACGCAGGATGCACCT
>DATENQ010000312.1:0-4407 GCA_035275005.1 Pyrinomonadaceae bacterium
ACGAGCACGATAGACCAGACTACAAACTGAACACTTCTCTTCGAGACAGACATTTAGGATCTCCAATGCTGCGGGGACTGATTGTTCGTATCCAATCTAGGAGGCGGGTGTTACATCTAACTGAACTTCGCCTGAATTCTCAGTTAACAGATCGGATAATGCGGGCTTCTCATAACTGAAAAGAAGAATGTTTGTCTTTTTGATTGGTTGAGCCGCAAAAAAGCACAAATGATTAGTAGAAATGATTTTGTGCCTTTTGTGCTTTTTTGTGGCTAACCAATTAGATCACGATTTCGTGAAGGCGATCGTTAATCCTCAGGCATTTCCTTCGGCGTCAAGAACATCGCGAGACTTCCCTTACCCGCCTTCACATCATTCCAACTTGCAGCTTCCAACTTAATCTTCGCCAACGCACAAGTCGGCATCCGCCGCGCCTCGCCCGTCAAAAACGCCAGCAGCTCTTCAAACCCGGGATTGTGTCCAACCATCATCGCGGTCTGCTTTTCGTCGGGAATCTCCGAGACCACCCGCAACAGGTCGCGCAAAGAAGCTTCGTAAATACGCTCGTCGAAACGCTGGTCCATCCGCAGCCGCGAATGCTTCAGCACAATCTGCGCGGTCTCACGCGCGCGCGCCGCCGGAGAGCAGATCAAGACCGCGTCTTGCAGTTTTTCGGAAGCGAGTCTCTGCCCCAACTGCTCGGCGGCGTCGCGGCCACGCCCCTTCAGCGGGCGGTCGAAGTCTTTCTGAGAGTCATCCTTCCAACTTGATTTGGCATGTCGTAAGAGGTACAAAATTCGAGGCACGTTTCATACTCCTGTAACACAGTTGAAATAGGCTCAGCGCCGATGAATACCTACGGACACCATCAATTTCCCGGCAAGCTCTTCGTCGTCGAGGGCACCGACGGCAGCGGCAAGTCGACCCAGCTCGCACTCCTTTATCAATGGCTGAAAGCCGAAGGTTATCCGGTTTTTTTCTCCGAGTGGAACTCGTCGCCCCTCGTCAAGGATACGACAAAACGGGCGAAGAAGCGTCACCTGTTTACCCCCGCGTCTTTCTCCCTCCTGCACGCGACCGATTTTGCCGACCGCACCGAGCGCGACATCATTCCGCCGCTCAAAGCCGGCGCCATCGTGCTCGCCGACCGCTACATCTACACGGCGTTCGCGCGCGACGTCGCGCGTGGTTGCGATCGCGCCTGGGTGAGAGACGTCTATTCGTTTGCGGTAAAACCGACGGTAGCTTTCTTTTTCCGAGCGCCGCTCGACATCGCTATCGATCGCATTGTCTCCGGTAGACCAAACTTAAAATATTACGAAGCGGGCATGGACGTTGGCTGGTCCGACGATCCGGAAGAGAGTTTCAAGATGTTCCAGGGGAAAATTTTGGAAGAGTATGACCGGATGGTTTCGGAGTTTGGACTGACTGTCATCGACGCGAGCCGCTCGATCGAACGGCAACAACGCGAGATGCGTCTGCTGATCGGACAACACTTAAATAACAAGAAGAAGCGGGGCAAAGGCAATTAACCAGAAACACTTTTACGGAACGCCGCTGCCTGGCGTCGAACAGGAAGAATATAGCGGCAAGCTGATCGTCATCGAAGGCACTGACGGTGTGGGCCGATCCACGCACATCGCGTTGCTGCGCACGTGGCTCGAGTCGCGCGGGCATGCCGTGCTCGACACCGGCATGACGCGTTCAGTGCTCGCCGGCCGTGGAATTAAGGAGGCGAAGAAGGGGCACACGTTGGGCCGTCTCACGATGCAGCTCTTCTACGCGACCGACTTCATCGATCGCCTCGAAAACGAGATGCTTCCGGCGTTGCGCGCCGGCTTTGTAGTCCTGACTGATCGTTACATCTACTCCGCGATGGCCCGCGCTGAGGTGCGTGGCATCGACTCGCACTGGATACGATCGATCTACAGCATGGCTTTAGTGCCTGATGCTGTTTTCTATCTGCGGATTCGATCGCCTCAACATCTCGTCGAACGCATGGTGAGTTCGGGTCGTGGTTTCGACTACTGGGAATCGGGCATGGACCTTGGCCTGGGCGAGGATTTTTACGACAGCTTCATCGCGTATCAAACGAGAATGCTCAAGGTGTTCGATCGCATGAGCTCGGAGTTTGGGTTTCACGTGCTCAATGCTTCGCGGTCAGTTCGCAGCGTCGGCTCAGACCTGCGGCGTGCAATCACTAAATTGCTCGACGAGCCCGCGACATCGGCTGAACACAACGTTAGTCCGCTCGTTCCCGTCAGAGAAAAACCGTCTCCCGCCAAGCCTGCAACAAACGTGATCGACCTCAACAAAGAGGCTCTCTCTTGAAGTTTGTCACTCTCTCTCTTTTGATGCTGCTGAGTTTTTCGGCCATTTGCGCTCAGAACCAGGGGGGACCTGCGTCAGAACCGATCCTGCAGGCACAGAAACTTCTCGAAGAGGCTAAAGCTGATGAGGCAATAAGGATTCTCGGTAGCGTTGACAATAAGACATCAAACGAATCAGAAGTTGCTTACCTTCTCGGCCTCGCATACAACCTGAAAAGAGATTACGTCCGCGCGGTCGAACACTTGTCTGCCGCGGTGAAGCGGATTCCTCAGAACGACGCGAAATATCGTAACGCCGTTCAGATACTGGGCCTGTCCCACTATGTTCTTGGACATCCGGCAGACGCGATTCCTTATCTCGAGGAGACCAGCCGGTTTCTTCCCGACAGTGCGGAAATATCTTACGCGTTGGGCAGTTGTTACATTCAAACGCGCGATCGCGACAAGTCGCGTGAAGTATTCGCGCGAATGTTTAAGGTTCCCGGCTCGTCTGCGGCTGCATATTTGATCAATGCGCAGATGATGATGCGTCAACGATTCGAGGTATTGGCCGAGCCGGAATTGCAGAAGGCGTTGGCACTCGATCCAAAGCTGCCGCAAATCAATTTTCTTCTTGCCGAGATTGCGATCTACAACGCCCAGATCGATCGAGGCATCGCTTACCTGCAAAAGGAGATTGAGATCAATCCCACCTTTGCAATGGCTTTTTACTGGCTCGGAGAGGCGTATACCAGGAAGCTCTTATGGGACGAGGCCATAGCTCCTCTTCAGAAGTCGATCTGGCTGAACCCGTATTTCAGTGGTCCATACATCGTGCTGGGCAAGGTCTATCTGAAAAAGGGAGACCTCCAAAACGCGGAAGGAATGTTAAGACGCGCGACGCAGATGGATCCAAACAACTTCTCCGCGCATCACTTACTCGCCCAGGTACTCCAACGCGCTAATCGCGCTGAAGAAGCCAAAAGAGAATTCGAAACCGCGGAGAAGCTGCGGGCCACTGGCGACACACAGCCATGACAAACCATTTTCACGCAAACGCGCAAAGGTATAGGAACCCTTGGAAGCGCGGTAGCGCTTTGCGCTTTTGCGTGAGAGATCTTCTGTTTCGGCCATGACTATTAAGCGCAGACGCATTCAATTGGTTCTGTTATTCGGCATGCTGTTGTGCAACAGTGGTCTACTTTTCGCTCAGGAATTTCCAGTCAGTTTCACCGATGTTGCCGGCGCAGTTGGCTTGTCAGAGCCGGCCATCTATGGCGACGTTGATAAGAAGCGATACATCATCGAAACAAACGGCTGCGGTGTTGCATTTATCGATTTTGACAACGATGGTTGGGTAGACCTTTTCACGTTAAGTGGCACGCGGCTCACCGGCATCACTGCGAAACGGGAGCCCACGAATCGGATGTATCGAAACAAAGGGAATGGCACCTTTGTTGACGTGACTGATAAAGCAGGACTGCGACGCAGCGGCTGGGCTTCGTCAGTGTGCGTTGGAGATTACAACAACGACAGCCATGAAGATCTTTTCATTACTTATTGGGGCAGGAACGTTCTTTACAAAAATAACGGCGACGGTACTTTCAGTGACGTGACGCAAAAGGCCGGGTTATCAGTCAATGCCACGCGCTGGGGCTCGGGATGCACCTTCATCGACTATGACCGCGACGGAAAACTGGACCTGTTCGTAGCCAACTATTTGAAGTTTGATATCGCCAACACTCCCGAGCCGGGTAAGGGAGCGAATTGCACCTGGAAAGGCGTACCGGTCAACTGTGGTCCAAAGGGACTTCCTACCGATACAAACCTTCTCTACCACAACAACGGCGATGGAACTTTTACTGACGTCTCAGCATCTTCTGGCGTCGCGAAGGTCCAGGGCCGTTATTCGATGACCGCTACCACCCTGGATTTCGATCGAGATGGATGGACGGATATCTACGTCGCCTGTGACTCGAGTGCGAGCACACTTTACCGCAACAATCACGACGGTACATTCACGGATGTAGCCGTTGAAGCCGGCTGTGCCTACAACGAGGATGGACAGGCTCAGGCCGGCATGGGTGTGGCTACCGGC
>DATENQ010000313.1:0-5071 GCA_035275005.1 Pyrinomonadaceae bacterium
CTCCACGGGACAAGCCCGTGGCCTCTGAAGTTTTGGGGGCAGATCGAGTGTAGCAGCGATCGTGAAGCTCCACGGGACAACCCGTGGCATCTTCTGTTTGCTACCAGCGATCTACCGCAACTCAGCGAACCAACGCGATAACATGCTATCTAAAGGTGTTATATTATGTAACTGAGGGCCTATGTTTAGGATTTCCATCTTCCGTGAACCGGACGGGAAAGACGTCAGTCGATTCAGCGCGTTTACTTCAACGCTTAGAAGTAGCGGCCGAACTCTTGGCGAAGCGCTGGACGCATTGACGACTCAACACGTCGAGAAGGATTCGACTGCCGTTGTGCAATTCTTTCATCCGGATCAATTTTTCTCAGCAGCCAATCGAGATGAGCTTTCCTCGTTAATGGACAATTGGCGACGACTGCGAAGTATCAACCAGTCGCTGCCCTCGTCCGAACAGGAAAAGCTCGAATCGCTTGTCGACGAAGAGTTACAAGCCGCGGGCGAGCGCGCCGGAAACATTTTGGTCGAAACTGAAAACCTGCCATTCCAATTTGCTCAAATGAAATCGGAATTGCGGAACCGTTACGAAGCAGAAAAACGACGTTTGTCTCAATTGCGTATAGTCATTTTCCTCTTCCTTGCCGTACATATGGCCGCACTGTTAAGTACCATGTTTTTTATTTGGCGAGGCTCTCTGGCTCCGGGATTGTTGTGTCTTTTGATTGGTTCATTGGGAGCGATAGTTGGTTTCATGTGCTTTCGACTACAACACTCTGTGCACGAGCAAACTATCGATTTACTAAAAACTGAAATTAATCTCAACCAGCTTCTCCTCATGTCTGAAGCGCTGGAAAGCAAGCTGGACGCAAGTAAACACTAACGGGAATAACACTCCCCTAAATGAATCCTCACTACCGGACAGTAGCCAGCCGTGCAAGTCACCGATGTGAGTATTGCCATGCTCCCGAGGTGGTTTTCAACTTACATTTTGAGGTTGAGCACATCGAGCCGCAGACCGTCTCGAGATCAAATGAAGAAGCAAACTTAGCTTTAGCATGTCGCTCATGCAATCTCTATAAAGGCGTTCACTTAACAGGTTGGGATGAAGTTTCGCAAAGTTACGAAAGACTCTATCACCCAAGGGTGGATCTCTGGAAAGATCACTTTGAAATAGACAACGATCAAATAACAATCAAGGGACTAACATCCGTTGGCAGAGCAACAATCATACAACTTCGCATAAACCGAGAGGCACAACTGTTGGCGCGTCTTCGCTGGGTCAAACTGGGGCTGTTTCCCTAAATCAACGGGTCGCAAGCCCTAGTTAGCACAATAAGCGGCACACACGCTGGCTTTGTATGCATCCTCTACCGCAGCTCGGCAAACCAGCGGCGCTCGATCCATTTCGTCAGTTCAAGCACGGGCGATACTGTCAACGCGGCGGCGACGATGATTACCCAATCCCTCCACGGTAGCGCAACAGTGCCGAAGGTCATTTCCAACACCGGCACGTACAGGATCAACGCCATCAGCACCAGTTCCCAAACAATCGCGAGGTTGAGCCATTTGTTTGCGAAAGGCTGGTGCAGCACTGAGCGCCGATCGGATCTAAAGTTATACGCCTTAAAAAACTGAATCAGGACCAGCGACACAAACGTCATCGTCATCGCCTCTGCCAGCGGGCGGCCTGAGTTCAAAGTCCAGATAAACAAACCCAGATTCACGATCGCTGACCAGATGCCGCCAACCAACATCAGCAGTACAACCGGCCGGGTGAAGATGCCCGTGCGCGGATTGCGCGGCGGCCGTTGCATCAGCCCCTCCTCGGGTGGATCAACCGCCAGCGCAAGCGCGGGCAATCCGTCGGTCGCGAGATTCACATAGAGAATCTGCACCGCGCTCAACGGCAGCGGCAAGCCCAGTAGAGTTGCTCCCGCCATCAATCCAATCTCGCCGATGTTCGACGACAACAGGTACATCAAATATTTCTTGATGTTACTGAAGATGCCCCGGCCTTCTTCAACAGCCGCTACGATCGACGCAAAGTTGTCGTCAGTGAGCGTCATCGCCGATGCTTCTTTCGAAACATCAGTCCCGGTGATTCCCATCGCGATCCCGATGTCAGCCTTCTTGAGCGCCGGCGCGTCGTTCACACCATCGCCCGTCATCGCGACTACTTGCCCGCGATTCTGAAGCGCGCTCACCACGCGCAGCTTGTGCGCTGGCGACACGCGCGCACACACCTCAATCGACTCAACCTCGCGCTCGAGCTGCGCATCGTCCATCGCTTCCAGCTCCGCGCCAATAACAACCCGACCTTCCTTGCTCAATCCCAACTCGTCGGCAACAGCCTTCGCGGTAAGAGGATGGTCGCCGGTAATCATGATGACTTTGATCCCCGCTTCCTCGCACTTGCGCACCGCGCCCTTTGCTTCGCTACGCGGCGGATCGATCATTCCGGCTAGACCGAGCAGCGTCATCTCTCGCTCCGCATCTTTCACCGTCGCCTGCGGCTTGTACGCGACTGCCAAAACGCGCAACGCTTCTCCCGCCATCTGCCGCGCGCGCTCCAGCACTTCCGCGCGGCGTGCATCGTCGAGCGGCACGATTCCCGTTTCCGTTAACTGTGAAACACACGATTGCACGATCACCTCAGGCGCGCCTTTGGCGTAAGCGACCACACCACTCGGCGTCTGGTGCAGTGTGGTCATGCGTTTCGTTTCAGCCGTAAAAGGGATCTCAGAAATGCGCGAGAACTGCGCATCGAGCGCGGGTTTGTTAAGACCAGCTTTCGCGGCCACAACAACCAGCGCGCCCTCAGTCGGATCGCCTTTGACTTCCCACGTGCCGGCGCCATTTCTTTGCTCCACGCGCGCGTCCGACGCGAGCGCCGCAGCCTGCAACATCATCGATAGCGGCTCCGACTGGACGACACCGGAACCGTTCATCGAAAAGTTTCCACTCGGTTCGTAACCTCTGCCTGAGACCTCGATCATGCGACCTGCCACGTAAAGACGTCGCACAGTCATCTCGTCTTTAGTCAACGTGCCGGTCTTGTCAGAGCAAATGACCGAAGTGCTGCCAAGCGTTTCGACCGCGGGAAGACGTCGAATCAGCGCATTGCGACGGACCATCCTTTTCACGCCAAGCGCGAGCGAGATCGTAACAACCGCCGGCAATGCTTCAGGCACAACTGCCACCGCGAGCGCCACGCCAAAGATCAACATCTCGATGAAAGGCTGACCGCGAAACAGCCCGAGGACAACGATCACGGCGACGACGGCAAATGCAGCGCGCGCCAGCGATTTGCCGATGCGATCGAGGTTTTTCTGAAGCGGCGTTTTCGCGGTCTCAACTTCTTCAAGCATCCGCGCGATCTTGCCGAACTCGGTCGACATACCGGTGGCAATGACCAGCGCACGGCCGCGGCCGTAAGTAACAGCGGTGCCGGCGAACGCCATGTTTCTTTGATCGCCGGGAGACGCAGTCTCTTCACTAAGCGGATTTGAATGTTTCTCGACCGGAGCGGATTCACCGGTCAGTGCGGCTTCGACGGTTTGCAGGTTGACCGCTTCCGTCAAGCGCGAGTCAGCGGGAACTTTGTCTCCCGTCGACAGAACAATGAGATCGCCAGGCACCAGATCGTGCGCAGGCACGCGTTGATCGCGTCCATCGCGGATCACGGTCGCGGAAGGCGCCGCCATTTCACGCAGTGCTTCAATCGCGCGCTCGGCGCGAAACTCTTGAATGAAGCCGAGGATGACGGCGAACAGCACGATCACCGTTATCGCGATCGCCTCGACGCCATGGCCCAGGAACGCGGAGAGCGCCGTGGCGAGTAGCAGAATGATGATGAGGACGTTTTTAAACTGTTCGAGCAGTATGGCCCACGGTGAGACACGGCCCTTCGCCTGAAGTTCGTTTAAGCCAAACTTCTCCAGCCGTCTTGCAGCTTCGTCTGAGCTAAGTCCGCGCGGCCCCGACTCCAGACGTTTGAGACTTTCTTCTACAGTTAGTGTGTACCAGTGAGAATTGGTTTGAGCTTCGATGTTTGTTGCAGACATCCCGATCCTTTCGCGCAGTTGCATAGTTATACGCCGCGCAAAACAAAAACCTTTTGCGCGCCACATTCGCCGCAAAAGGTCTTGGTCGTGGAGCTGAACTGTTTGCCCTACCCGATGCGCCGGGTGCCTACGTTGGCACCGTGTTGACGGCCACACCAGACCATGAAGGCAGGCGACCTACTCCCCTTTCGTGTTCAGATTCTACAACTGATAGGTTAGCGAGTTCAATCGCGTCTGAGATTAGACTGGGAATCTCAGTTACCGACCGGCCATATGTAACCCCTCATCAATCAACTCTCCCGCATTAAGGTAGATTTATAGAGGCGCTTTCTCACAGGCAATACTCACACCAAACATCGTTCCACGCAGATTAAGCAGTTTTAGCCTCCAGAAGAAGTGAAGAGTGTCTACATGTGAAGACAGCTTTGATAACAGGTGTATACTGTTGTCGACTTCCCCCTCGCAGCAGAATAAACAGGAGCGTTCAATGCGCAACCTTCACTTGCTAGTGGCCTCTTTAATTCTTCTTTCCGGAAGCGCGTCCGCTCAGAGGACGACCAGCTACGGTGAGTTGCCGCGTTTCCAGCAAGTGAGTGAAAGACTGTACCGCGGCGCCCAACCACGCGACGGCGGTCTTAGTAGACTTCGCGAACTCGGCATCAACACCGTCATCAATCTGCGCGGTGCGAGTGCGCAAACCAGGGCGGAAGAGGCCGAAGCCCGCGCGCTGGGATTGAATTACTTCAACATTGCACTTCCCAATTGGGGACGGCCGCAGGATGCGCGCGTGCGGCGTATTCTCGAGATCATAGCGGCGCCTGAGAATGGGCACGTTTTCGTCCACTGCCGAAGCGGAGTTGATCGTACGGGAATGATCGTCGCTATGTATCGCATGACGAACGAAGGATGGAACACTAACGACGCGCTCGCAGAGGCGAATCGCGACGGCATGAGACGAACTCAATTCTGGATGCGCGATTACGCCGAAGATTACGGGGCGCGCAAGACGA
>DATENQ010000314.1:0-3990 GCA_035275005.1 Pyrinomonadaceae bacterium
TGAGAAGATTCACTCGAAGCCGCACCCCCACGACTCCCCGGTAGGACAGCGGCGAAAGTTTCAAGCCGTCTCTGGAGGAGAGTCATGTTGAGCGAATCGATTTTGGGATTGGAAACAAATGGGACCGACTCAGCCGTACCAAAGCCCAGCGAGTCAAGCGTTGACGCGCGGCTAAACACACTGCGCGAAACGGTGCTACAGCTTCTGGATGAAGTTGAATCTCTGGCGATCTCGAAGCCTGTTGATATCAAGAACGGCGCACATTTTTCCGACGAAGTTAGACAATTTGAAATGAGCCTGATCCGAACCGCCCTGGGCCGCACGTCGGGCAGCCAGACGCGTGCCGCCAAATTGCTGGGTTTGAAGCCCACCACTCTCAACGCGAAGATTAAGCGATACGGGATTATGGCGTAAGTCACGTCTGGCGATTGTTCACTGCTATACTGACGTGCGGTGGACGATCGGTACAGCAGACAGATTCTCTTTAGCGGAATTGGCGATGAAGGACAGCGGCGGTTGCTCGCCGCGCGCATCCTGGTTATCGGGTGCGGGGCGTTAGGTTCGGCCCACGCTGAATCGTTGGCGCGTGCGGGTGTGGGCCACCTGCGCATAGTCGATCGCGATTTTGTTGAGCCTTCAAATCTTCAGCGACAGACGATGTTCACGGAAAGTGATTCCGAGAACCGTCTGCCGAAAGCCATTGCCGCCGCGAATCATCTGCGCGAAATCAATTCAACAGTAGAGATCGAACCTCACATCGTCGACGTCAATCATTCAAACATCGAACAACTGATCGACGGCTCTGACGTCGTCATTGACGGCACGGACAATTTCGCCATTCGCTACCTCATCAACGACGCCTGCGTGAAGCACGAGACAAACTGGATCTACGGCGCCGCGGTCGGATCGTACGGTGTGACGATGACAATTCGTCCGCACGTCACCGCCTGTTTGCGTTGTGTATTTGAAGAAGCTCCGCCCGCGGCCAGTGCGCCGACGTGTGATACTGCCGGAGTGATCATGCCGATCATCAACATCGTCTCGGCAGTGCAGGTGACGGAGGCGTTCAAACTGATCACTGGCCGGCTCGAAGATCTACACGGATCGTTGATGCAGTTTGACGTATGGCGAAACGAATGGAGAAGAATCGGAACCGGAACGCGTCGCGCGGATTGTCCGACGTGCGCGCTCGCGCTTTATGAAACTCTGTCGAGCGCGTCAGAAGGAGCCGCCGTGCTCTGTGGCCGCGACGCGATTCAGATCTCACCGGCACAACCCACGCGCATCAACTTTTCATCACTCGCGGAACGGCTGCGACGCGCGGGTGAAGTAAAGTTCAACGAATACCTGCTACGCTTCAAAACAGGAAACTTCGAGCTCACTGTCTTCCAGGACGCGCGCTCCATCATTCGCGGTACAGACGAAATCTCAGTCGCTCGCTCGCTTTACGCTAAGTACATAGGAACCTGACTCAAAGATGACCATCAAACAACCCGGCAGTCTTGCCATTATCACAGCGCTTCTTCTCCTTTCATTTATTGTCCCCGCCCACGCAGGTCAGCCGGTCGTTTGGGAGACCAGCGGTCGCACGGAACTGTTGAAGGGCGACTCGCGCGGCGTCTCGATCAGCGACACGGGCTTACTGATGCTCGCGCCAAAGCTCACGGAAATTTTCAATACACAGCAAACGTACGTGTGGTCCAGTGCTGTTGATAATCAAGGTAACGTGTATCTCGGCACCGGACACGACGGCAAGACTTACAAGATCACGGCCGCCGGCGCCGGCTCACTGCTCTATGACGCCGCCGAGCTCGACGTGACAGCGCTCGCCGTTGGTCGCGATGGATCGCTCTTCGCCGGTACGTCTCCGGATGGCAAGGTCTATCGCATCACTGCTGACGGCAAGGCTGACGTCTATTTCGATCCAGGCGACAAGTACATCTGGTCTCTGGCTGTTATGTCTGATGGCTCACTGGCAGTTGGCACAGGCGACAGCGGCAAACTCTATCGCGTGCGCGCCGCAGGGGCCTCCGCGGAATCGTCTCTACTCGTCAGTACCAATCAAACACACGTGATCTCGCTCGCAGTAACACCGCAGGGCGATCTCATCGCCGGCACTGACTCTGGCGGCCTCGTGCTGAGAGTTTCTCCTGAAGGAAAGACGTTCGCGCTCTTCGACACACAGCTTCGCGAAATTCATGCGCTCGCGCCGGCCGCCGACGGATCGATCTACGCGCTGGCGCTCAGCGATGCAGCGGCGAGCGCGCGCGTGCCTTCAACACCAGCGGCGGCGCAGCCACAGCCTACGGAAGGCGCCACGCCGACTACTTCCGTCACTATCACCGCGATTGACGAGACTGGTGCGCCGATTCAAGGGCAATCGGGTCAAACACGCAGCCGTAGTGACCTCTCAACAGCTCGCAGCGCAGTGTTTCGAATACTTCCCGATGGTGCTACCGACGTCGTGTGGAGTTCTCCAACCGTCACTGCTTTTGCTATCGCGCCCGGATTACAACCTGGCAGTGTGCTGATTGGTACGGCTGATAAGGGGCGGATTTACTCGGTGACGAACGACGGTCGCGACACGCTGCTGTTGCAAAGTCCCGAAGGACAGATCTCGTCGTTGCTGGTCAGGAACAACCAGATATACGCGGCCTCCAGTAATCAGGGAAAGCTCTTTCGTTTTGGTAATGAACTGGTAAGCGACGGAACGTTCGAGTCACCGGTCAGAGACGCTAAATTAACGGCATCGTGGGGCCGGATCTGGTGGCGCGGCTCCGGCACTGTCGAGGTTCAAACGCGTACCGGCAACGGTGAACGGCCTGATGCGACGTGGAGTGATTGGAGCACCGTTTATCGAGATCCGGAAGGGAACCAGATCGCAAGCCCGCGCGCTCGGTTTATTCAATGGCGCGCTACTGTTCGTGCTTCGGGCTCAAATGCGCAGTCGTGGGTTGAAGACGTAAGTGTCGCTTATCTGCCGCGTAACGTTGCGCCTGAAGTGCTCTCGATCACGGCGTTACCGATCGGTGTCGGGTTGCAGCAGATTGTGCAGGTGATGGTGGATCCGAATGTGGAGTCGTCGGGTTTGGATCCGTCGGTGTTTGGTCCGGTGGCCCAGGTCCCGCCAAGACGCTTTTATCAGCGAGGCGCGCGATCGTTTCAGTGGCAGGCTGAAGATCGCAACTCCGACACGCTCGAGTATTCGATCTATTATCGCGCTCTGAACGAACAAACGTTCCGCCTGTTAAAAGATAAGCTGCGCGATAACTTCTACACTATCGACGGCGCCACACTCGCCGATGGACGTTATGTCATCAAAGTCGTTGCCTCGGACGCCCCTGACAATCCGCCGGGACAGAAGTTAACGGGGGAGAGATTGAGTGAACCAGTCGACATCGACAACACGCCGCCGGTCGTGAAGATGATGGGCCAGCCGCAGGTAAACAGAGACTCGGTGCGGGTAGTTTTCGCGGTCGATGATGCGACCGGCAAAGTCAGGAAGGCTGACGCCAGTCTCGACGGCGCAGCGTGGACGCCGGTCTTTCCGGACGATGGCATCGCCGACAGCGGCCATGAAGTCTACTCAGTGGACTTCAGTTCGCTGGCGCCCGGCGAGCACACAATTTCCTTGCGGACTTTTGACAGCAGTGGCAACATCGGCACCCTTAGCGTCACTGTGCGACGTTGATTAACCACTGAGGCACTAAGCCGCAATGGGGCTTTATGCCATAGCGTTTTAAGTGGTTAATAACCTTAGATTTTTGCACGATACGGTGCGGTTGAATGCGAAACGGTGCTATTTTAGGCAAGTATTGTTAGACTTTCCCCGCTATACCATTTGGCATCTATCTTGCTGCCTCCCCTGTCGGCGCATCTCTTTCTCCCTCCTGCGCGATAAATAGCATGAGGAGAAAAGGCTCAAAATGATTAAGCTATTCCGAGAATTGTTGGTCATAGCGATGCTGGGGACAGTCTCGGTTGGAGCGT
>DATENQ010000315.1:0-14757 GCA_035275005.1 Pyrinomonadaceae bacterium
CCCGCCATTCCGGTAGCCCAGATCAGTCGTCGCGTTCGTGGCGACAAACACGCGCGTTTCCGCTTTGACCGGCGGCAGGAATCGATCGCGCCTGGCGTCGACGCCCTGGCTGCTCTGCCACGCGACACGGTAGTAACCGTCACGCTCGGGTGTGAAGTTCAGTTGCGCTTCACCCTCGGCGTTAGTCTTCACTGTTTGCGTGAGTATGTCGTCATGTTGATAACCGCGAAACTTCAAACGCCAGGGCCGCTGACCTCTGTTCACGAGTGGAGGAAACTGGCCGGAGCGCTGCTGCAATTCACGCAACTCCGCGCCCTGTACTTCGCGACCACGCGGATCGATCCAGATCTCCCACCAGTAGTCGCGCGTGACTTTTACCGTGCCTTCCGTTTGCACCGGCTGCTCGTTCGCGTCCAGGGCCTTGATATCAACGGTGACTTTGTCTTTCGGACGGTAGATGTTTTGAACTGAACGCGGATAGACGTAATAACGCTGGCGCGTGACGCGCACGCGATCGCTAGCGACGATCTCGCGACGCGATGAATCGACGACGCGCGCTTCGATGCGAAACTCATAATCCTGATTGTAATTCGCGGCCGGCGTGTCGAAGGTCAGCTTTGCTTTGCCGGTGGCGTCAGTTTTGATCTGTTCACGCTTGATAACTGAGCCCTGGTTGTCATAGTTGCGCTGGTAACCTGCGAAGTCGTCGTAATACCAGGAATACTCGCGACGCGGAAACCAATAGAGATAAAACGGCTGCTGGTAAACCACCACTTCCACGGATGCATTGCTGACTGGACCACCAAAATAGTAGTCGGCCTGGACCTCGACCTCGACTTTCTCGCCAGCACGAAACGCCTTCTTCTTGCCGTCCTGTTCCGGAGTTTTCACCTGAACTTTGAATTCCGGCAGTTTGTATTCTTCGAGCCGGAAGAGTTTCGCGCCGCCGATGACTGAGCCGCGTCCCTGGCTCCAAAATTGAATGTTGTATTCGCCCAGTGGCAGTTGCTCGCCCAGCTCGAGCGATCCCCACGCACTGCCAAATGAATTCAATGTTGCCTTGCCTTCGGAGACTTTCGTGCCGCGCGGATCGTTGATCTGATATTCGATGATCTGATTTGCGGGAGTTGAATAAAGACCGTTCTTCAAGTGTCGCGCGATGAACTTCCATTGCATCGTCTCTTTCGGACGATAAGCAGGTCGATCGGTGAACGCATAAATGCGCCAGCCCTCTTGAGTGCCGCTGCCGTAAGCACTGCCGGCAGAAAACGCTTGCCTGTCGTTGCTGCCGGCGAGGGCGTACAGGTTGCTGTTGTCGCCTCTAAGAGCAAATCGGGCGAGGCCGTCGGCGTCAGTAGTTTGGCGCAGGCGACGCCAACGCGTTGTGCTGTTGTAGTAATAACTCTCCCAAAGCGCAACATCTGCGTTTGCGATTGGCGCGCCCGTCATTGCGTCAGCGAAAAAGACCAACGCCTGCTTATTTGACGACTTGAGCACGAGGGTCGCATCGGAAACGAGAATCAACTCGCGCGCCGAGAGTGAACCGCTTTTCGCTTCGAGCAGGTAAGCGCCGGCAGGTAACTTTCCTTCGACGCGCATCGCTTCGACGAGGACTTTATGCGACTGACTGTCGTTGATGTTCCTGGTCCAGGATTTCACTGGAGCGCGACCGGCAGTGCGGATTCGTTGCACCCATGGCGCCGCCTCACCTTCGCCTTCCTCAGCGTCTTCTTCACGGATGAAACGCGCCTCTCGCGTCATGTCAAACTTGTAGATCGCTAAATCGACGCGACTGACGTTACGAGCATTGAAGGTAAATTGGATCTCCGAACCCGGCAGAAAAATGTTGCTCACATGGACAATGACTGAGGGCTCAATAATGCTTTTGATCTGTTCCTGAGCCTGGCCGTAATAACGCGTCTCACCTTTGGCAAACTCTCTCAACAGGCGACGATACAACTCCAGCGCTTTCACGTAGTCAGGCTGTTCCTGCAACTGGCCATCTTCAAGCGGTTGTATCGTGCCGTAATTGCCCATCCACTCCGCGTAATGGAAGAGAGCATCGTCGTACCAGTCCGATTGCTTCCCTGCTTTGAGTGCGTCTTCGAAATAATCGGGTATGCGTTGACGCTCGCCGCCGCCTGCGTAACGCATGGTCATCGCAATCAGATAATTGAGATGTGACGTGTCGTTGGCGGAGGCGCTGATCTTGAGTGCGTTTTCGAGAACGTCGAGCGGGATGTAATAGCCGTAATAAGTGTAAACGGAATCTTTGATCGGAGGCTGTGCCGCTTTGAAGACTATCTTGAGATAACGATCGCGGGCGCGGTTGATGTCCTGCTGGCCGGCCCACCAGTCGAGGGCGGCTTGATAATGCGGCCAGGCCGAACCCCACATCATTAAGGCGGGGCCACTCCAAGACAGATCACCGAGTGATTCGTGCGCTTCAGCCCAAACCAAATCGCGGTCGGTTTCCTTTTCGACGACACGGATCAATTCTTCGAGTTGTTTCCTGGCTTGCTCGTAGCGCGTCGTATCTGGCGTTTGTGTGCCTGCCTGCGCGCGCCACGAGGTGTCCGCTAAACGAAACTCAACCCAACGCGACTCGCTTGCGCTGAGCTTACTCTTGTCGACTTTCGAGTAGAGCTCGTTAGCACGTGCATAGGAGCCTTGCGCGTACTGGACTTCAGCTTCGTTACGCAGTTGGGAGTAGTCAGGTTGTTGTGTCACCGCGTTGAAAAGCAGAAACGCAAGGACAGGGATCGAGAGAATGATAGTCTTCATAGCAGGGCTTCCTAATCTGGCAGTGCCAGTTTGTTTTGAGATCGGGAGACGAGGTAGGACTGCGCTCCTTAGACCAAATATCTGCCCGCACAGTTGCCTGCCCGTTTAATTGAACGATGAACTTTCTGAGACTTGCGGAATTTTTAGCCACAGATTTACACGGATGGACACCGATCTGATCTGTGTTCATCCGTGTAATCTGTGGCTAATTAATTTGATAGCAGAAACACAGCGAAGGAGGCGAGCCAGTGTTCACCGGCGTAGTCGCCGCTGGCTACGTGGGCGAGGGCGGCGGTGGCGTGTTGGTCCGCGGCGGACGACAGGACTTTGCGGGCCGGATCGTTTGCGGGTAGGGCTGCGGCAATGCTTCGCATGCACCACGCGCGGCTGAGATTCAGGCCATCAAGATGCACTAGCTTGGGATCGCTGCGATCCGTAACGATCGCCGGCTGGACCAACGCTTTCGGACCACCTTTCGCTACCTCGGGCAGGAACCGGTGAAACCACGTCGCAAACTCGCGTGGCGGCATCACGCGCCGCATCAGGTCGGCCTCCATCAGCGCCGCTGAAAAGAAGTCTTCACCGCCAGGCTCCCACGCGCCCGGATAATTAATGTCGTTCGCGTAATACGTGCGGCTGCGTTCGCTCAACAACGCTTCCAGCTCACGATCCTCAACAGTCTTCGCGTAGTCGAGCGCGAACGCCAAACCAAACGCTGTATTCGGATGCACACCGGTCCTGATCGGATAAGTCTGCTTCGGCAGAAACGTGCGATACGACTTCGAAAGCATCTCCGCGAGCGGCTGCAGGTTCTCAGCCCACTTCTTCCCATCAGGATCGTTCCACTGGTGTAACTCCTCCGCCAGTTTCAAAGCCCATGCCCAACCGTAAGTGCGTTCAAACGACTGCCGGTTGGGCTGCTTCATGTAAGCGACTTCCTGCTGAATGTTCTCGGCAGTGAGATTCGCGTTGAGCGCTTCGCGTATCTGCGCCGACTCCGGCAAATTCGGAAACGTTTTCAACAAGCGGATCAGCATCCAGTGACCGTGCACGGACGAGTGCCAGTCGTAACAACCATAGAACGCCGGATGTAAAGCTTTCGGACTCTTGACCTCACTCGCGTTGTTGATAACGTGCTCGGGTTTGTTTGGAAACTCTCGACTCACACACTTCATCGCCAGCGCGGCAAAGTGTGACGCTTGCTTCTCTGTAAGAGGCTGGCTTGTATTCATCTGAGCAGTGGCGACGGTTGGTAAGAGCAGGATCGTTAGATAAGCAAAAGCTTTCATAGTGGTCTCAGTAACGGTGAGATGGTCGACCGATGTGAATGTGCGGACCGGTCGCAGTGCCTGGAATCGCGGAGCGAAACGCCAGGTAAGGAATTCCGTTCCTTTGCAAAAAGTCCAACAGCGCGCGGCCCTCGACGCCGTCCGGATGAAGCTGAATGTCCATCGCGTTACGATGGTCCAGCCGCCAGCGGTCGTGAATTGCTCCCTGCCCGAACACCGCGATCGGAAGTTGCTTCTGGAACGTGTCTGAGAAGAATCGTTGAATCTTCCAGGCTTCGCCGATGTTCCAGCCTCCCGCTCCCGTGTAACGAGTGAACGACGCGGTTCGCACGAGGCGTTGATTTGCGAGACGCAGGTTCTTGTTGATCTCATCGTTGGCGGCGGTCTCAACCAACACGCCTGCGATCTGGCCTTCGGCATTCGCCATTTGCCGGTTCGTTTCCTCGATCTTCTGTTTCGCAAGGGCCAGCGCGCGCTCGTTTTCTTCGACTTGTGCGCGCGGGATTAGTCCTTCGGCCAGCAACTTCTTTGAGAGATCGAGCTTCTCTTCGGCCTTCTTTACGTCGTTTTCGTAAAACGGGACCAGCTTTCCCAGACTGGCCTTGTACTCGTTCGTAAGCCTGATGAATTCTTCATGCAATTTGCTGAGCTCGCTCGCGGGCGGCGCCGGAGCAGGCTTTTTCCTCGTCCTGCGTTGCGCTAAGACGTCGAACGAGAGTGCCGTCACGATGACAACGCACCATACGCTTACGGGAATGAATTTGCCCTTAATCATTCTTAATTAAAGTGAGCTGCGCTTTTTGTGGCTCATCCTGGAACTCGCAGTTCACTTCACCACCAATCAGAATAGCAACTCCACTCAGGTAGAACCAAAGCATCAGGATGATCACGGCACCCAGCGAGCCGTAAGTCACGCTGTAAGAATTGAAGAATCCCAGGTAGAGTCGAAAACCAAACGACACCGCCAGCCACAAGCCGACACCGACGAACGCTCCCGGCGTAATCCAACGACGCGAGTGCGCCGGGATATTCGGCGCAAAGTTATAAATCAAGTTGAAGGTGGTCAACACAAACAGCAACGCGATCGGCCACTGCACGATCTTCCAAACTATAGTAAAGACATTGCCGAAACCGTAACGCGTGGCGAGCGCCTCGCCGATGGTGCCTCCGTACAGAACGATCGCCAGCGCCGCGAGTATCAGAATCGCGAGCGCGATTGTCAAAGCAACGCAGATCAGTCGCGTTTTCCACCATGGCCTTCTCTCTTTAACGTTATAGGCAATGTTGAGCGTGTCGCTGATCGCGCCCATTCCGTTTGACGCGGCCCACAGCGCCGCGAGTAAACCAAACGAGAGTTTGCCCGTGCCGCTGGCGGTGCTGATCTCATCCAGCGTGTTGTGCACGAGCAGAAAGGCGCTCGCCGGCATCAACGCCGCGATATAAACGAGCAGCTTGTCGCGAAAGAGAGTCCCCTGCTGTGCCAGGTAACCAAGGATATTGATCAGGAAAAGAAGGAGCGGAAAGAGCGCGAGGAGAAAGTAGTAAGAGAGCTGTGCCGCGCGGCCAAAGATCCTATCTTGATTGATCCGCTTTACGAGACGTTTGAGGGACATATCTTTTTGGCCGCAGATTTCCGCAGATGAACGCAAACGAAGAACCTGCGTTCATCTGCGGAAATCCGCGGCCAAAATTATTTAACCAGGGTGCCCGTGCGGCTCCAGCGCGTATTCTTAAGGAAGTCGCCGACGATGGACCAGCCACTCTCCGGCGCGCTTTCGTCGTAGGACCAGTAAACAAACATCGCCCGGCCAATCACCATTTCGCGCGGGACAAATCCCCAGAAACGACTGTCTTCGCTGTTGTTCCGGTTGTCGCCCATCACGAAATAACTGTCCGGCGGCACCACCAGCTCATCTTTGCCTTCAAAGGCGGTGTACTCACGGCGTTTATAATCCAGATCTTCGTCATCCGGCGGACCGGGTTTGTAATAAACGTCGTAAAGCTGTCCAGGCTCGCGCGGTGGCGGTGGGTCGATGACAGTCTTCAACGGAGCAAACTGGCTGACTTCCGAGGCTGCAATGCGATGTTCAGGCACGACCTGATCGTTAACGTAAATTTCGTTTGCGCCAATGCGAATGCGATCACCCGGTAGTCCGATCACCCGCTTAACGTAGTTTGTAAAGATTGGCCGGTTGTCGGCCCTGTCGTCACGCTCCGGCCGGTAAGGGTTGCCGGGATATTTGAAGACGATAATGTCGCCATGTTTGATTTCTCGTTGCGGCAGAAACGGCAGCGACTCTCCCGGAGCAAAGATGAACTTATTGACCAGCAGGTGATCGCCGATCATGATCGTGTTCTGCATCGAGCCCGTGGGTACCTTCACCGCCTGCACGATGAAGGTCATGCCAAACAACGCCATAATTACCGTCACCACGGCTGATTCGAAGTACTCGCGCCAGACGCTCTTCGGCGGGCCCTGCGGCTTGACAGGCGGCAAATCCTTCTTTTCATGCCCGTTACGATGGAATAACCGCGAGAGCGAAAAAGGTTTCGTCTCGGTGGTGGTGTCCGGTTCGGTAGTTCTGGGGTTGTCGGTGGTACGGTTGCTCGCCATTAAAAAAACATCCTAGAGACGTTGCTCGCAGTGGTCAAGTTAAGCACAGATGAAACGTATTGAGCAGAACAAGTCAGGAAGAGGGGCTTGCCCCCGCTGATCGGCTGATCGGTGAGCGGGGGCAAGCCCCTCTTCCTGACTTGTTCTTTTCATAGGTAACATCAGTCTTTATCCGTGTCATCGGAGTCTAAAGTTTCGTCCAACTTCATGCCTTCCAGTGCGGCCCGCGCCGCGGCAGCTTCGGCAGCCTTTATGGAATGTCCCTCGCCCTGGATACTGCCGTTATCCCACGAAACCTCGACATGAAAGATACGTTGATGCGGCGGACCGAGGGTTTCGATTACCGCGTAGCGCGGAGCGGGCCGTCTTTCAGCCTGAAGCTGTTCCTGGAGCATGGTTTTGTAGTCAGCCTTGGCTGCGCTCAGTGGGTCCGTGCCCTCCAGTTCATCGTGCAGCGCGTGACAAACATAATCCGTAGCGGCTTCGAGCCCACCATCCAGGAAGATTGCGCCCGTGATTGCTTCAAACACATCGGCAAGCAGCGCGTTCTTGTGGCGTCCGCCACTCTTTTCCTCACCGCGTCCAAACCGTAAGAAGTCGCCGAGGTTCAAAGCCTGTGAAGCCTTTGCCAACGTAGGCGCGCTGACAAGACGATGCTTCATGCGCGACAGTTCACCTTCGGTGCCACCCGGATAAGAGTTGCACAGGTAATTCGAGACGACCAGGCCCAACACTGAGTCTCCCAGAAACTCGAGCGACTCGTTGTGGAGTTTGCGTGCCTCGCGTTCGTCACCCGGAGCGACCTTCTCGTGCGCCCATGAGCGGTGAGTGATAGCGCGCTCAAGCAGAGCACGATCTTTGAACTTGTAAGCGAGAACCTTTTCGAGGAGGTCGAGGTCGGGAATCGTTTCGGGATTTTTCAAAACGGCGTGAATTATAGCAAATCACAATGAAAGGGGTGGCCACGGAGTGCCACCCCTATAAATGGTTTCCTGTTCGGACCGACTAGCGACGATTGCGTGGTCTGTCAGGCTTCGTACTGGGCTTGGACGCGGTCCCAGTCGCTGGAGTGGTTGCCGCCGGCTTAGTCGTATTCGTGGCCGGCGTAGTTGTTGAAGCCGCGCCGTTGCCGTTGCCAGTGCCTTGCGGCGTTCCGGTATTTGCGGCCGGTGTTGCAGTAGGAGTAGCCGGACCAGCAGGAAGCGACGTCAGCGGTGTCGGCTCCGGCGGCAGCGGTTTCGAAAGGATGCCGGCGATCAACTGGTCTAATCCATCGGTTTTGTCGCCGTTTCTGTACTTGTACCAGTTGGTCAGGCTCTCGTTCCAGCCGGTTTTGGCCTGGGCAAACTTCGTATCAGTACCTGCGAGTGCAACCGCGCGGGCATAGGCATCGATCATGCGATCGATGAGTTGGTTGATGTTAGCCAGCGCCAGCTTGCTTTCCGGGGTCTCATCCTTGCCCTGATACTTCATCTTGTAGTCTTCTGACTGCTTGGCATAGGGCCCGGTTTCATAGGCACCCGCGATGTAGGCGTACGTGTAAGGCGACTTCTTCAGAGGCGTCTCAAACTGTGCCGCCTTGAGCAGGTTCTTGAGTGCAGCTGACGGATCTTTCTCAAGTGAGATCGTGCCGATGGTGTAGTTCAAATAAGCAACGGCCACATCCTTGCTGGCGAGCGGTTGCCAATCATCGACAGTCTTTCCTGAGTCAATCATTGCCAACGCTCTTGTCGCGTAGTCGAGCGCTTCGGCCGTCAGCGCAGCGTTTTTGAGCGGCAGAACAAGGTAGCCATTGGCGCCGAGGTCAACCAGCACTTTCAAGTTGTCAGGTTCAGTTGCCAGGATCTCTTTGCCGAGTGCATAACCTTCCGCATACTTCTGCTCGTTGTAGAGCTTTGTCCGGTAAGTGACCTTCTTCATCACATCGTCATACTTCGCGACGAATTTCTTCAGGTAATCGATAATCTTCTGCTGCGCTTCCGTTACGTCGGTGGTAGGACAGGCCAGATACTTCTTGGCAGCTTCATAAGCCTTGTCCTGCGCATCGGTGCGAGTTTTAAGAAAGGTCTGGTAAAGCGCGTCTTTACCTTCAGTCGAGCATGGATCTTGAAACGCATTATCCGGTTGCGCGATTGTGGTGCGCGCTGCGGAAGGCAGAGCGAGTATCGCGACTGTAGTGCAAATACCTAAAAACGTAATCAGCTTTTTCATTAGTGTTCCCAACCTCCAAAAATATTTCTGCAGTCGCGCCTAGGGCCCTGCCCTTTTTCGGTCGACACGGGGACAATTTAGGATGCGATTGTTACGAAGACCGGTTGCCGATCTTCGAATACAAGGGGATGCACACTCGGGTGCTAAGAACCTGGGTAAATAGAACGCCCGCAATATTCCTGCAACTTCATTAAATGTGTCAAGGCATTCTGCCCTTTGCAACCGAAAAAGATCGCAAAATTGCTCTTACCACAAAGACTCAAAGGCACAAACATCAAACTTTGTGTTCTTTGTGCTTGGTGGTTGATTGCATGTCGCACAAAAAAGCGCCGGAGATAAACTCCGGCGCCAATGAGCAAGAGGGTATAAGGGTTTCGTCAGGGTGTAATGCGCCTTGGTCTTTGTTCAGCCGGCGCAGTTGTCGCGGGAGTCTGAGACGTGTTGGTTGATTTGGTGGTGTTGCTCTTTGGAGCTTCAACCGATTTCTTTTCAAGCGGCATGAGTACGCGCTTAACCGTATTGCGTGATTCAGGCGTGGCCGGTTTAGCGGCAGCGGGAGCAGCAGTATTGGTTGTTGCAGGAGGTGCTGTTGCAGTTGCTGCCTGATTAGTGGTTTCAGTGGTCTCGCCTTCGGCGTCTGCGTTTTCCGCAGCAGCTTCCTGGTCGGCCACTTCCTTCTCTTCGTCGTCGAGTGTTGATGCAACCTGGAGATTGATTGCAGTTCCGAAGCGATGATTTAGTTGACGATAAATCTCACCGGCAACTGCCGCGGGGAAATGACGACGAGCATCAGTGCCCTGCGCAATCACTACAACGGCCAGCCTCGGATTGGCCAAAGGAGCATAAGAAGTAAACAAGCCAACCCAGCCGCCCTGGCCGATGCATGTGCCAGTCTTGCCGGCTACGGTTTGACTTGGATCATAGGCTTTGCGGCCCGAACCGTAGTTAACGGCGCCGACCATTCCGGGAACCATGCGCTGCCAAACGTCAGTAGTGATTGGCAACTGGCGACGCACTTTGACGCTCATCTTGTTCAGGTCTTTTTGGCTACGCGGGATCTGGGGAACGAGCAATCTGCCGCCATTTGCCATTGCTGAAACGAGCGTGCCGAGTTGCAGCGGTGTGACTTCAAAGCCGTCTGCGTGGGAGAACATTCGTCTCTCGATCACGTCGGGCTTTACTTCCGGCAACCTGCCCGGAAATTCATAGGGCACGTTAACTCCGGTCTTCTCGCCGAGACCAAGCTCACGAGCGTAGTTGACCATCTTCTCCGAGCCGATCCTGGTGCCGACCTGCTGGAAGAAAGGATTGTCAGAGTGGGCCAGTGCGGAAGTTAAATCGAGCCGGAAACCGTCGCCGGCAGTATCGAAGAGCGGAATCGCATTCTCGGAAAGTCCGGCTACTCCAGTCACGAGTTTGATTGTGGAGCAGGGTTTGAACCCACGGTGCAACGCCCACTCCTGATTAACTACGGAGTAAACGCGGCCAGTCATCGGATCCATTACGACTACCGTACCGGCATGATTGCCGAGTGCATTGACAGCAACTCTGCGCACTTCAGGATCTTCACCGGTAATATCATCCTTCGAGATGAATGCCTGAACCTCGTCGCGCATCGCTTTGTCGATTGCCATCTGTCGCGCGATTGCGGCCCGGCGCGCGGCTTCCGCCCGACGACGAGCTTCCATCAACGCTCGACGATTGCGCGAAGCAACGGCACGTAATTCCGCCGCACGCTCGCGTTTGGTGAGTGGACGGCCCAGACGTCGCTCGCGTGCTCTAATCGCATTCGACTGCTCACGCGCCTCGACTGCTCTTTGGCGACGAACATCGCGCGCAGAAAGTCGCCCACCACGCCGGCGTGACGATCTCGATGCTACCTGCTGCCGTCCGCCACGACGTGACGAACGGCTTTTTGCAGTTGCTTTTTTACTTTTCGAGGAGCGGGCGCTACGGCCCGAGGCATGTTTCTTTTTCCCGAAGGCTGTCCCGGAAAAAACCAGACAAAGTAGAATAAATGCAATGTAAACGCGCCGGGTCGACTTGGGGGAACAGAAATTCAGAGTCATCAGGCCTAAAGTACCTCTCTTTTTAGGGATATCAAAAAACGCCTCTTTTCGTGTTTCGACCAAACCTTCTGCTGCAACTTGAGGGGGCGGGAAGAGTTTCCCTAACGGGTCGGTCTCTGGGGACATTGATTTGAGACCGCCGCAAATATAACATCAAGAGACAGTTGGGGGCAATCAAAAAGTAATCGATTTTACATAATTCGCTGGAACGCTACGTGCTAGAGCCTGTGCCGAGTTCCAGTTTCGGGATCGGATATAGGTCCCTATAAGTCTGATAGGACCTATTCAAGATCAAGCTAAAGCTTAAAGTAAAGATAAATGCCTAAAGCATCGTCTTTACCACAAGGCAAACATCAGATGCCGAAACGTTCTTCTTAGTTTTCGCATGAAGTTTTCAGCCCAGATACAAAGCTTCCGTGCCCGGCTGCTCTTGCTCCTGGCGTTGATGCTCGGGTTGACCCTCGGCGTGCAGTACTACTTCAACCTCCGCCAGGTAAATGCCAACGCACGCATGATCATCGAGCAGGAACAGGCGATCATGACGGGGATCGCGCTCGGGATCGAGAGCTTGCATAGTGATCGATACCTCGACAAGATCAGCGGTGACCTGCGGGATCCGCTGCTCAACAATAAAAACGTTCGCGTTAAGAACATTCTGGTCGTGGATGATGACGGGAACATCATTGATAGTGTCATCCCCGAATTCACCCCTCGCGAACTCGATGACAATACGACTCGCTATGTGCAGTTCAAGGACATACAGCTCCTGCCGCTGAGAAGTGCAGTCCAATTTACAAACGAGCACGAACAACTGCCGTCGTGGATTCCGCCTTCAACTAACGTGGATTTTGGTGAAGCCGGTGCTTTCTATTTTCCAGTACAAACCACCAAGGGACGCCGCTTCATCATTGTTGTGCTCGACTCAGCCAATACCTTGACGAATGTTTTGCAGCGACAGTCATCGCGGTCCGCGCTTTACACACTCCTGGTCTTGTTTGTGACCACACTGGTTACAGGCTTCTTCGTCTGGCGCTTCACTCGCCCGATCAAGGAACTCTCAACGGCGGCGCGAAAAGTGGCAGGCGGAGACTTCGACGTTCTGGTTCCCGCGGATCGTCTTGATGAAATGGGAACGCTCGCTTCAGCGTTCAATGAAATGACAGGAAAACTCGCCCGCGCGCGCGAGCTCGAGATGCAGCTTCATCAAGCGGAGAAAGGCGCGGTCGTCGGCCGGCTGGCTGCTGCGATCGCACACGAGATTCGCAATCCGCTTAACTACATTAACCTGACCCTCGATCACCTGCGCTCGTCGTTTGCTCCTGGCGATCCGGAGAAACGGGCGACGTTTATCAAATTAACCGAACAATTGAAGACTGAAGTCGCGCGCATTAACCGTCATATTACCGACTTCCTGAAGTATTCACGCCCGTCAAAACTCGATTTCCAGGACGTTGACATTCGGGCTGAAGCTGAAGATGCGTTGCGACTCGTTGAAGTGAGAGCTGAAGAGTGCGGAATCAAGACAAACATCGTTCAGGACGGCGCGCTTCCGACCGTGCTCGGCGATCGCGAGTCGCTGCGCTCAGTGTTTACTAACCTGGTTATCAACGCAGTCGAAGCAATCAACGGCGCCGGCGGTCGTATATCGATCAAGCTTTCGAACCCGGAAGCAAACTCTGTTAAGGTTGAGATCAGCGACAGTGGTTGCGGCATCGCCGCTGACGATATCTCGAAAGTCTTCGAACCTTATTTCTCGACGAAGGAAACCGGCACGGGCCTGGGCCTCGCGATCGTGAAAAAGGCAGTTGACGATCACGGTGGCACTATCAGCGTCGCATCCAAGGAAGGTAGCGGTACCACGTTCACGATAATTCTACCGGCTAAAGAGAGCACACATGCCACGAAAGAACATCCTGGTAGTTGACGACGAGAAGTCGCAAAGAGAAATTCTCGAAATGATCCTTAGCGGCGAAGGCTACGACGTTACCACTGCGGCCTCCGGCGAAGCGGCACTCAAGTTTGCCAAAGATCGCCGCTTCGATCTTGCCCTGACCGATCTGAAGATGACTGGCATGGACGGTATCGAGTTGCTGCAACAACTGCTCGCCTATGACTCGTCAATCATCGTCATCCTGCTGACTGCGCACGGCTCGATCGAGTCGGCCAAGGAAGCACTGCGGCGCGGCGCGTTTGACTATCTCGAAAAGCCTTACGACAAAGCCGCGCTGCTGGAAACGATCGATCGCGCGCTCGATCGTCTCGACGCGATCGACAGCGAGATCATCTCTGCGTCTCCGAAGATGGATACAGTGAAGAAGATGATTCTGAAAGTGGCGCGCTCAAACTCGACGGTGTTGGTTCGGGGAGAGTCGGGTACGGGCAAGGAGTTGATCGCGAGGGCTGTTCATAATCAGTCGCCACGCTCGACGGAGATGTTTCAGGCCGTGAACTGTGCCGCGATCAATGAGAATTTGCTCGAGTCGGAATTGTTTGGACACGAAAAGGGTTCTTTCACGGGCGCTCATGCGGAGAAGAAAGGTCTCTTCGAAATCGCGGATCGCGGGACGCTGTTTCTCGATGAGATTGCGGAGCTCGACGTCGGCATTCAGGCGAAGCTCCTGCGCGCGCTTCAGGAACGAAAGATACGGCGCGTTGGTGGCACTCACGAACTCGGCGTTGATGTGCGCGTGATTGCCGCGACAAATCGCGACCTGCGAGCGATGGTGTCTGACGGTCGCTTCCGTGACGATCTTTATTACCGCATCAATGTGCTCTCGATCGATGTGCCGCCGCTGCGTGAGCGGCGCGAAGATATCCCGGTCCTGATTGACTACTTCCTCAAGAAACACACGCGCAACACGTCGCTGCTGGTGACTGGTCTAACGGCAGAAACAAAGAAGTTGATGAACGACTACAGCTGGCCGGGGAATGTGAGGCAGTTGGAGTCGGCGATTGAGCGTGCGATTCTCTTGAGCGAGGGTGATCTGATCACGGTTGAGGATTTACCGACGGAAGTTCGCCAGGAAGTTGGACCAGCCTCAGAAGGAGCGTTCAAGTTACCCGCCGAAGGAATCAACTTCGAAGATGTCGAGCGCAACCTGATCACGCAGGCGATGGAGCAGACCGACTACAACATCACGAAAGCCGCCAAGCTCCTGGGCCTCACCTTCCGCACTCTTCAATACCGCCTCGAAAAATTCGCCATCAAAAAACCCGACGGCGAGACTCGAGACGGCGACGAAGGCGAGTAGAGCCACAAGAAGGCACAAAAGCACAAACGAATCATATCTGCACCAAAGGTTGTAGCCTGCATTCCAACCGGGGGCGGGACTGTGGGAACTCACGTTGGCCGCTGCAAATCGGCATGCAAGTGTTGGGGGTATTAAACGTTCCAACGCTGTAATTCCGATATTGCAGGAGGCCAATCATGAAGTCTTCCACTATTCTGTTGCTCGTTCTGTTGAGCTTTACGGTGTCGTGTTCCAGCGCCAGTAACGCGCCGCCAGCTCCTATGCAATCTGCTGCTGGCTCTGTGGCGCGATCCGACTCAGGACCGAAGCAGGCAGCAGAGACTGCAGCGAGTACTAATGGCTTTATGGCGGATAAAGCCACGTATGACTCAGTCAAGGCTGAAATGCCAGCCGTCGATCGCAAGATAGTTCGCAATGCTGACATCACGATCGAGGTCGATTCAACGTCAGAGGCGCAGCATCGCGTCACGTCCATAGCCGAAGCGCGCGGCGGTTTTGTCGTCAACTCTGAAGCGAAACAACGCGAGAGCGCCGATCCG
>DATENQ010000316.1:0-5594 GCA_035275005.1 Pyrinomonadaceae bacterium
TCTCACGTCTCATCATCGGTATAGCAGCGTTGACATTGATCATAGTCCTGCTCTTCAGTGGGTCTACCGCTTCAGCCGGCAAAGGCGATCGTTCGGCGCCAACAGTGCCGACCAATCTCGT
Source organism: Pyrinomonadaceae bacterium (assembly GCA_035275005.1). GTDB lineage: Bacteria > Acidobacteriota > Blastocatellia > Pyrinomonadales > Pyrinomonadaceae > PSRF01. Next base: position 122 of record DATENQ010000316.1, read on the forward strand.
CGTTACAGCTATCACTGAAACGACCGTCAGTCTCTCGTGGCAAGGCTCATCAGACAACTCCGGAAAGTTTTCTTACCGAGTCAATATCACTAATCTGAACAACACGGCCTATAACACACTCGCCACAGTCAGCCAGACACAGACCACCTACACGGCGACGTATTTGACCACGAACAGTTCTTACACTTTTTCGGTTTATGCAGTCGATGGCAGCGGCAATCGATCCGCGAACAGTAATTCCGCCAGCGCCAATACTCTTGCAGACACAACTCCGCCAACCGGCCCGGTGCTGCAAGCAACTGCGCTCACTCCTTCGCAGGTTCAGTTAACCTGGACCAGGTCGACCGACAATGCCGCAGCCTATTGCTGCTACTACGACGTCACTATGAATGGCGCCGAAGTTTCTCAAAACATTTATTACGTCCCCTCGGCGTCCGGTAAAGAGTCCGTTCTCATTCGCCATCTGAAGCCCGGCTCGACGAACTCGTTCCGCGTCATCGCTTCTGACACGAAAGGGGGCAATACGTCTTTCAGTAATATCGTTACGGTGACGATGGCACCCAGCAGCGACACGACACCACCGGCTGCTCCGACAAACGTCCATCTCGTTAGCGATAGTAATGGCTGCGCCGAAGTCTGGCTTGGTTGGACGGAGGCCTTTGACGCCATCGATGGCCAGGATCAGATCGAATATGAGATCTATGTGAACGGCGTGCTCAGTCCTCTTCCCGTTTCATCAGGTGTCGATTTTGATTTCGTCTATGGCACGGCTTACGGTGAAAATGTCTTTACGGTAAGAGCTGTCGATAGGTCGGGCAACACTTCGGCGGCAAGCGCGCCGCTGAAACTATTTCTTCAGCCGTGTTAGAATCAGCGGCATTGGTTGACCGATAGGCGGTTCCGGCAGATTTCCACCCACGTCGACCGGTCCCGTTACGTGTGACGTACCTCTGCGTAAGCCTCACGTTAAATACCGTCAACTTACTCTGAAAATTTTGTCTAACTCTGCGCTGAGTTTCAGCGCTGGCGCGCATACTTCTGCTTATGAAGACTAAAGCCCCTGAATTGGCTGAACTGTTGGCCCGCGAACAAGCCATTCGCCGGGAAACTGAGATTCTGCGAGATGCAAACGTGGCTCTGACCCAGAATCTCAGTCTTGAAAGGGTCCTCGAAACACTGCTCGATTTTCTCAGCAAGCTGGTTCCCTATGACAGCGCAAACGTCATGTTGCGCAACGGCAATTCCAAAATCGTCGTTAGGGCATTGCGACGCTATGAACGTTACCAGGATGTCGAGACTACTCGAGCCATCACCTTCGACGAAAACGCTAATTCTCTATTACGGAATCTCTGTCAAACTAAACAAACCGTGGTGGTTCCCGATACCCATCTCGAACCCGAATGGCAGTGGATGACTGGCGCCGAACACGTGCGCAGTTGGATGGGCGTGCCGCTGGTAGCTTCCGGCAAGGTCATCGGCTTGTATTCAGTGGATAAGGTCACGCCGGGGTTCTTTCAGGCGGATCACGAACGTCTGGCCGAGTCGCTCGCAGCCCGCGCCGCCAGCGCCATCCAGAACGCCCAGTTATTTGAAACGCTGCGCGAGAGTGAAGAACGTTACCGCGAGTTGTTTGAGAACGCGAAGGACGCCATCTACGTTCACGATCTGGAAGGAACTTACATCAAGATCAACCGCGCCGCTGAAGAATTGTCAGGTTACAGCCGCGAAGAGATTGTGGGTCATAACTTCACCGAGTTTATCGCTAAAGAACATATCAAACTCGTGCGCCAGAACTTCTGCGCGAAGCTCGCCAGGGTAGGTGAAACGAGTTACGAAGTGGACGTGATCGCCAAAGACGGCCGGCGTGTGCCAGTCGAAGTAAGCAGCCGGGCCATTTATGAGGATGGAATGCTGGTCGGCGTTCAAGGCATGGCCCGCGACATCACCGAGCGAAAGTTGGCCCAGGACACGTTGCAGATGTTTTCACACCAACTGATCGAAGCGCAGGAAGATGAACGGCGTCGAATCTCGCGCGAGCTGCACGACCAGATTGGTCAGATTCTCACAGCCGTAAAAATGAATCTTTACACCGTGCAGCAGTACTGCAAAACGCCGGAAGCCGGATCCTCTTTGAAGGACAATATTGAGGCGGTTGATGAAGCGCTGCGGCTGGTCCGCGATCTCTCGGTCGATCTGCGCCCGCCAGTGCTGGATGATCTGGGCCTGGTCACGGCGCTACGGTGGTACGTCGATCGCTATTTAAGAAGGACCGGGTTGAGTGGCGAAGTAGTCATCGATTTGCCGGATCACAATGAACGCTTCTCACGCGAACGCGAAACCGCATGTTTCAGGATTGCTCAGGGAGCCTTGTCCAACATCGCCCGCCATGCACAAGCCAGTCAGATCGAGGTACAGCTTGTAAAAGATGGAAACACTCTCCAACTGACGGTGAAAGACGACGGTATTGGTTTCGACCTCGAGAGCCTGCGCAAACGCGCGCCGCGTGCTGCTACTCTCGGACTGGTGAGCATGCAGGAGCGTGCTCATGCCGCCGGTGGCACAATCGAAATCGAATCGGCGCGTTCGCGCGGAACAGAAGTGCGCTTTACCCTTCCCCTCGAGCCTTGAACGCGTAGTCACGCCGAACAAGTTCCGCCATTCTCTCTTCAACTATTCGATCGATCTCGTCCTGCTCGTCTTCATGTGGCTCTGTGTATTGAGAGAGCCAATCGACCTCGTGTGCAGCACATAATAACTCCGCGTCATAGTCAAAAATCTTAGTAAGACCAATGCCCTGGTCTTTCATTGTCCTCAGCCACGTCTCGTAAACAAAGCGTTGCGCTTCCGGTGAGACTCGACGCAAGTCTTTATGATGTTCCGGAGACGCTTCCCACGTTTGCAAAAAGATGTGCGCCTGGATCAGCGACGCCAGCAAGCCACCGGTTTCCAGTTGCACAATCTGAGTTGGAACAGCTTCAGGGGCGCGAGAAACGAACGTGTACGGGTAACCGAGATATGCGATTTGAATTGGACCCGCTGGTCCGTGATCGGACGTGATGGTGCAGGTCTTCGGATCCACAACAAAGTCCGGTCGTGTTTTTAGATCGTTAATGATTGGGCCAAACTCCTGGTCACCGGTCGAGATGCTGAAGAGTCGTATGCCCGGCCGGTGTTTTAGCGGCCACCGATCTTTAAAGGGATTGCGGCCGGAACAACCCGCTACGTAATCCGAAGTCAACATCAGTTCTTCGAGAGAGAGAGTGCGTTTGATAACTCCGCGCAACGATGACGGAATGTGTACGCCAGGAGCCGGATCGTAAAAGAGCACTTTGATTCCCTGCCGCAGCGCGAGTTTTGCCAGTGCTCTGCCGATACTTCCAATGCCGATGATGCCGAGTTGTTTTCCCTGAATGGATCTGCCGTAGAGAAATTCTGTATTCAGTTTTTCGACAAAGCATTGAGAGAAAATCGGTCCACCGATCTGTAACTTCACTGCTGAGCGCGCCCACGAGATCACTGGAAACGGTGGTGGCTGAACTTCAAACAGGAAAATGCCCTGAGAAGTTTGCTCCACACCGCATATTTCATAGTTGTGCAACACCTGGCGCGGCACGTTGGTAATGCAAACTCCATCATCGTCCAAAACCAGTATCCGTTTGATACCGCGTTGGGCCAGGGTCTCGGCAGTGACCCGCCAAAGTGTTTGCACGTCGCGTTCGAAGCTGGAGTGGAATTCTCCGGGTGCGGGCGTAGTGCTCTCGATAACAGTCACGCCGCGATCGCGGAGCATTTCGATCACTGGTGGACTGTTTGAATAGACTTTCCCGAGCGCAAAAATGTTTTTCAGGTTGAGCCCCATTGCGCCGGCAGTATCGAAGAGATCGACCGTTTGCAGAAGCATGTGCTGGACCGCAACGAGTGCCGTGTCGGCGCCAAACTGAAACTGCGCGGCACTGGCCCGGTTAAGGAGAGCTTGAGTGACTGGCAAAGTGAGTAAGTGTGGATGTGCCATAAGAGTGGGTGTGTAAATGCGGACACGAGTAATGAGTTAGACCCCGGGAGAAAGGGCGTCAGTAAAACGTTATGCGTTGCTTACGACTGAGATGCTTAGATGTTTGCGGATGTAACGGAGTCTTAACCACAAAAGCACAAAGACACAAATTTTATTAGTGCCTTTGTGGGTAGAATATCAATGTCTTCATTTGGAACACTGCTGATAGAGCTACCTTGACACTGCGAAACGCAGACTGCTAAAGTACGCCTCTTTTTCTGCACTGAATTCGAGTCTGTCTATAAAATAAAGGAGCTGTTTTGACTAGCGAATCCGGTTACCTCTTTACCTCTGAGTCCGTCACTGAAGGGCATCCCGACAAAATCTCCGATCAAATTTCAGATGCGGTGCTCGATGCTGCGTTAGCCGTTGATCCAAAGGCACGCGTAGCTTGTGAAACACTCGTCACGACCGGCATGGTGGTTATCGCCGGCGAGATCACAACCAACGCCGTGATCGACTATTCACGCGTCGCACGCGAAGCGATTCGCGAGATCGGTTACACGCGCGCGAAGTATGGTTTCGATTGCGATACCTGCGCCGTCTTGTCGTCAATCGACAGGCAGTCGCCCGACATCGCTATGGGCGTCGACACCGGTGGCGCCGGCGATCAGGGCATGATGTTTGGTTACGCTTGTAACGAAACGCCTGAACTGATGCCTCTGCCGATCCAGTTGGCCCACATGCTCGTGCGGCGATTGTCGGAAGTGCGCAAATCAGGCGCGCTGCCATACCTGCGTCCTGACGGAAAGTCTCAAGTAACAGTCGAATATCGCGACGGCCGTCCTTTCCGGCTTGAAGCCGTTGTTATCTCGTCGCAACACGCGGACGACGTTACCAACGAACAACTGCGCGCCGAGATCCAGGAAAAGGTCATCAAGCACACCGTCTCTCCTGAATTACTCGACAACGACACCAAGTATCACATCAACCCGACTGGTCGTTTTGTTACCGGCGGTCCGCAGGGTGACTCCGGTCTGACTGGCCGAAAGATTATTGTCGACACTTACGGAGGCTACGCGCCTCACGGTGGTGGCGCTTTCTCAGGAAAGGATCCGACGAAGGTAGACCGCTCCGCTGCTTACATGGCGCGTTATGTCGCGAAGAATATCGTCGCTGCCGGGCTCGCCGATCGTTGCACGGTCCAACTTGCTTACGCTATCGGCGTGGCGGATCCGGTTTCAGTATTTGTGAATACGGAAGGCACCGGTCGCGTCAGCGAGGCTGTGCTGTCGAAGCTGGTGCGCGATCACTTCGAACTGACGCCGCGCGGCATCATTGAGTCACTGAACCTGCGCCGTCCTATATATAAAGCCACCGCGGCTTACGGCCATTTTGGACGCAGTGAGGAAGGCTTCACCTGGGAGAAGACAGACAAGGCTGAAGCGCTGCGCGCAAGTGCCGGAATCTGATCCGGTTTAA
>DATENQ010000317.1:0-5219 GCA_035275005.1 Pyrinomonadaceae bacterium
GCGATCTGAATCGCCTGATTCATATCGATCTTCGCCAGGCGAATTAATGCGGCCTGTCTGATCGACTGCATTTCCATTTCCAGCTTCTGCCTGCGCGCGATCTCTTCACGAAACGCCGGATCATTCGCCATACGTTCTTCAAGCTCGCGGCCCGCTTCGCGCATCTTCATTTCAATCTTTTTTTCTTTGCGCTGCTGGGCCTGTGGGGCAGTTTCTTGCGCGTTTGCCTCGACATCGAATCGCGATGCGAACGACGCAGCCACGACGCACGGCACGAATAGCAACAACGCAACAAGCACCAGCAACAACTTCTTCCAGCGTGTATTCAATTCCGGTTTCTTTAACAACGACATGATACGGGCCTCCAGGATGTCAGCATCGGCGATGCCTACGGTTGTAGTAACGGAGAGACGACGCAGAGGTGGCGCGGAGCTGGCCAACCTGACGAGAGAGCGGGCATAAACTTCCGCATTCAGAATGCGCTCCGCCACCAGCTCATCGCAGCAGAGCTCGCGGGTCTGCTTGACCCGCTGCCTTAATAAAGCCGCCGCCGGATGAAACGAGACAGGAACGAAGAGTAGTTCGTAGATTAAGTTGAGCAGGTAATCGTGTCGCGCTACATGAATGAACTCGTGCGCGATCGCGGACGTGAGCAGCTCGACATTGCCTTCGCGCAGTAACGGTTCCGGCAGGATGATCGCTGGATGAAGGAGGCCGATAGTGACTGGCACTGGCAGCGTCTCGGAGCGAAACACTTTCACTGCGCGTGAACGGGTTCCGAATTCGAGCTCGCAACGGCGAATGACTTCCACGACAACTCTATTCGGCTCGAGTTCGACTGCAAGACGCCTGATAGATCGCGTCGTATGCCACGCCTGGATCAGTTTGAAGATTCGATAAAGAAGAAATCCGAAATAGATTCCGAGTAGCGCGAGACCGAGAGTTTGATTCAAGCGAAACGTCGATGGAAGTATAGTTGTGCTGATTTCGGGAAGACTCGGCGGCGCTGCTTCAACCTGGAAAGATGCGATCGGTTCGCGCGCGAACGTGCTCTCGGGTTGCACATCAATTTCGAAAAGCGCACGCGACGACGTGATTGCGGGAACGAGGAATGCGAGACACAGAGCAGCGGCCCAAAGCCAGTGACGATAACGCGCGACGGAGTTTCGCAGCAGCCACGAGCCTGACGCAGCAAGGGCGGCGATGAGTGCAACTTGCCAGATCGCGTTCAGCAGAAACGTCAGCAACAGCCCGCTACTTATTCTCATCGGCTTCCTCCTTCACCTGCTCCACCATTTTCTGCAGGCGCGCGAGCTTTTCGGGCGTGAGATGTTTGGTTTCCACGAGACTCATCACGAGACTCTCCGCCGATCCGCCAAAGAGTCGATCGACAACGTCCTTGACGTGTTTGCCGACGACCTGTTTGCGACTCACGGCGGGTTTGTAGAAGTAAGCGCGGTTCTTTAACGTTCGTTTTGCTTTGCCTTTGCGCTCGAGGATGTTGAGCATCGTCTGGACGGTCGTATAGGCGAGCTCGCGTTTCAGTTTTTGCTGGACGGTTTGCACGTTGGCGGGTCCGGTTTCCCACAGCACGTGCATGATCTCGAGTTCGAGCGGCGTCAGGTTCTCGGTCTTCGGTCGCGCCATATTGTCTCCTAAGTTTTTAGGAGTATAGGAGCGACGGCGTCAACCTGTCAACTAATTTTTTAGGAGACAGTTCCCACGCAAAGGCGCAAAGGAAGACGCAAAGTCTGCTAAGTATTTTTTGCGTCTTTCTTTTGCCTCCTTGCGCCTTTGCGTGAGATTCTTTCCGACGCGTGAAAAAGCAAACGCTCATCCACACACTAATCTACGGCCTCTGCGGCGGTGTGCTGATCGTAGCGCTCAGGTTGATCGAGTTTCGCTTTCTGGTGGTGGAGCACTCGCTCGAGATCTACGGTGGGTTGATTGCCCTCGTCTTCGCCGCACTCGGCATCTGGCTCGGACTGAAGCTGACCCGGAAGGAAGAAGTCGTAGTCGTCAAGGAAGTCCCCGTACCCTCCAGCCAGCCTTTTGCTTTAAATGAGGAGCGCTTGAAAGACCTCGGCGTCACGCGCCGTGAGCTCGAGATTCTCGAACTGATCGCCCAGGGCATGAGCAACCGCGAAATCGCCGACAAACTCTTCGTCAGTGAAAACACTGTTAAGACCCACTCCAGCCGTCTCTTCGACAAGCTTGGCGCTAAGCGCCGAACGCAAGCCGTACAACTCGGCAAGGAAATGGGACTGATTCCCTAATCCGAAAGTACTAATTTCCACTTAAAACCAAGAAATCATTCGAAAGTATGACGACAATCGGGAGTCCGGAAACGTAGATTGCGCCGCGAGTTTTCAGAAATCACTCAGGAGACGTTCTCATGAAAAGAATCGTTTTGACGTTTGGCTTGATCTCGGGCGTACTGCTTTCCGGGATGATGATCGCCATGATGCCGTTCATCGACCAGATCGGCATGGATCACGGCATGGTCATCGGCTACACCACGATGGTGCTGGCCTTTCTGCTCGTGTTCTTCGGCATTCGTTCATATCGCGAAACAGTGGGCGACGGCCGGATCAGTTTTGGCAGGGCGCTCGCTGTCGGCTTTCTAATAATGGGTATCGCCAGTGTTTGCTACGTCGTCACATGGGAAATCGTGTATTTCAACTTCCTGCACGACTTCGGTGACAAGTATGCGGCCTATGTGATCGAGAAAGCGCGCGCGGCAGGCGCCTCGGCGGATGAGATTGCGAGACAGACCGAGGAAATGAATAAGTTTAAGGTAATGTATGACAATCCTCTCTACAATGCCGCCTTCACTTTTCTCGAACCGCTTCCGGTTGGCGTGCCGATGACGCTCATCTCCGCGGCGATACTCCGGAAACGCCGTCGCAAAGAATTATCCGCGTAATCCGCGGCCCAAGATTGACACGGAGATTTAATTTATCCTGTAATCACGCAATGCTGATACGACGCGTCTGCGTTCTTCTCTGCCTTTCTATATTCACAACGGTTCAAGCTCAAACAACCGGCCCCGAACTGTTTCAAGCCATGAAGTGGCGCATGATCGGTCCGTTCCGCGCCGGACGGACGGTCGGCGCCACCGGCGTTCCCGGTCAACCAAACGTCTTTTATATAGGAGTCAACAACGGCGGCGTTTGGAAAACCACCGACTACGGACAAACCTGGAAACCCATCTTCGACGATCAGCCTACCGGCTCGATCGGCGCGCTCGCCGTTGCACCTTCAAATCCGGAAACGATTTACGTCGGCAGTGGTGAAGGACTCCAGCGTCCGGATCTTTCCGTCGGCGATGGCATTTATAAATCGACCGACGGCGGCAAAACGTGGCGGCACCTCGGACTGCGCGACGCGCAGCAGATCGGCGCCATTCTGGTTGATCCGCGCGATCCGAATCTCGTCTACGTCGCGGCGCTCGGCCATCCTTACGGCGCCAACGAAGAGCGCGGCGTGTTTCGTTCCACGGACGGCGGGGAGACCTGGCAGAAGATTCTTTATAAGGACGAGAACACCGGCGCCATCGCACTCGCTTTCGATCCCCGGAATCCGAAAGTTATGTACGCGGATTTATGGTCTGCGCGGCAAGGCCCGTGGGAAAACGGCGCCTGGCAAGGACCCGGCAGCGGTCTTTACAAAACGACCGATGGCGGTAACACGTGGCGTCAGTTGACCAAGGGTTTGCCTACTTTCGAACAGGGACTCGGTCGTATCGGGATCGCGGTCGCGCCGAGTGATCCGAACACAGTCTATGCAACCGTCGATGCACCGCAGCTCGGCGGCATCTACGTTTCTGACGACGCCGGTGAAACGTGGCAACGTGTTGGAACCGACCGCCGTGCATGGGCACGCGGCAGTGACTTCGCGGAGATCGACGTCGATCCGCGCAACAAGGAGATCGTCTACACCGCGTCCATCGCCGCGTATCGTTCGACTGACGGTGGCAAGACGTTCACGGCATTCAAAGGCGCGCCAGGCGGCGACGATTACCACACGCTTTGGATCAATCCCGAGAATCCGCAGATCATGTTGCTCGCGACAGACCAGGGCGCGGTTATCAGCGTGAACGGCGGTGAGACGTGGAGCTCCTGGTACAACCAACCGACAGCGCAGTTCTATCACGTCATCACTGACAATCAGTTTCCGTACTGGGTTTACGGCGGACAGCAGGAGAGCGGCTCCGCGGGCGTGAAAAGTCGCGGCGATAACGGCGCGATCACTTTTCGTGACTGGCGCACTGTCGGCGTTGAAGAGTACGGCTACGTCGCGCCGGATCCGCTTCATCCGAATCTCATCTACGGCGGCAAGGCGACGCGGTTCGATATGAACACGGGCCAGGTGCAAAACGTCGCGCCGGAGATTCTTCGCAGCGGGAAGTACAGGTTTCTACGCACGGCGCCGATTCTGTTTTCGCGCGCCGATCCGCGCGTGCTGTATCTCGCCGGTAATGTTTTGTTCAAGACGACGAATGGTGGTTCGAGTTGGGAGATCATCAGTCCGGATCTTTCACGTGAGAAGCCGGAAGTGCCGGCGAGTATCGGCGTGTTTCGTCGTCCCGAGATGGCGACGCAACAACGACGTGGCGTTATCTACGCCGTTGCGCCGTCGCCAAAAGACGTGAACGTGATCTGGGCGGGAACGGACGATGGATTGATTCACATCACGCGCGATGGCGGCAAGACGTGGAAAAACGTAACGCCTCCGGCGATCGATTCGTGGAGCAAGATCTCGCAGATCGATGCCAGCCATACCGATCTCAACACCGCGTACGTCGCCGTAAATCGAATCCGGCTCGACGATCAGAAGCCGCACATCTATCGCACGACTGACGGCGGTGCGACGTGGCAGGAGATCGTTCGCGGGCTGCCGGATGGTCCAGTCAACACCGTCAAGGAAGATCCGCGGCGGCCCGGTTTGTTGTTTGCCGGAACCGAGCTGAACGTGTTCGTTTCGTTCAATAACGGCGATAGCTGGCAATCGCTGCGCTTGAACATGCCGGCGACGTCGATTCGCGATCTCGTGATTCACAACGACGACGTTGTCGTCGGCACGCACGGGCGCTCCTTCTGGATACTCGACGACATCACGCCACTCAGGCAATACAATTCCGCGCTCGTCGACTCGAATGTTCATCTGTTTGCGCCGCAAGAGGCTTATCGCGTGAAGCGCAACGTCAACACCGATAC
>DATENQ010000318.1:0-8820 GCA_035275005.1 Pyrinomonadaceae bacterium
CTGGAGGCGTACTGGCCGCCGCCGTCGCCGCTGTCCGGGAGCGTGCTCACCAGGGCGATAAATTTCCAACCACAAGTTGATGGATCGATGCCGCGTTTTGGATCCGGATTGAATTTCGGATCGGAGCCGTCGGCTGCGTAGAGTTTGTACAACTGTGGGCCGCGTGAGTTTGGGTGCCAGGAGTAAGTGTTGACTTGGGCGATGTCGATGGGTGTTGTGAAGTCCATGCGAAATCGCCCGCCGGAGCTTCCGGCCCTGAAGTAAACGTTTGCGCCAGGTTCGTCTTCGTCGCTGGGGAGACGGCCGTCGACGAGCGCTGAAAGCTCGGCGGCGCCCTGGTCCAAATCGCCGTCGATGAGTGTCAGTTTTGCGTTTGTCGCGGCATCGTCTTTGGCAGGCGAGGCGATGTTTTTGAATTTGAACTCACGGGTCGCAGTGCTGTTGGGGTTGTGATCGAACGCGACGCGAGCGTCAATCAAAAGAAGTATTAAGAGAAGAATAGCCACGGAATTTACACGGTTGAAAAACGGATTACTGTTTTCTGGTTGTATTCTTCGCCCGGGCGCAGGATGGTTGACGGGAAGTTTGGGTGATTCGGAGCGTCCGGGAAGTGCTGTGGCTCTAAACATAGACCCGTGTACTTCTCGTAAGCGACGCCTCCTTTTCCGATCAAACTGCCGTCAAAAAAATTGCCGTTGTAAAACTGCATGCCCGGTTGTGTGGTCAAAACTTCGAGCACGCGACCGGTGGTTGATTCGGAAAGACGCGCCGCAGGTCTCAACGTGCCATCCCAGTTGTTCAAGACGAAATTGTGATCGTAGTCGACTTCGGATCTTATACGTCTGCCGCTCCGAAAATCCATCAGCGTTCCCGTCACCAATTTGATTTCACCAGTCGGGATTAGCTCGCTGTCTACCGGAGTAAAGCTGTCGGCGTGCAGCGTCAACTCATGGTCCAGGATCGTGCCCGCGCCCGCAAGATTGAAGTATGAATGATTAGTAAGATTCACGATCGTGTCGCGGTCGGTGGACGCACGATACTCGATGCTCAGCTCGTTACCCGACAAACGATAATCAACAACCGCTTCGAGATTTCCCGGATAACTCTCCTCGCCATCTTTGCTCAAATACGAAAGACGAAAAACGTTGCCATCTTCCGTCGCGCTCCAAACGCGCTTGTCGAAGCCGTTGAAACCACCATGCAGATGATTCGGGCCGTTGTTCCTGGCGAGTTGATAATCGACTCCGTTCAAAGAGAACCGACCGTCTGCGATGCGATTTGCGTGACGTCCGATGCACGAGGCGCCGAGATAACGCGGGTTTCTGACGTAATCTTCAAGCGTTTCGTAGCCCAGCACGATGTCGCCGAAAACACCATTGCGATCCGGAGCTTTCAGCGTTGTGATAGCAGCGCCGTAAGTGGTGATTGAGACTTCGTATCCCAACTCGTTCTTGAGGGTATAAAGGTAAACCTCGGCGCCGGCGGTTGTGCCAAAGTATGTTTTGGTTATCGTCACAGGTTGCTAAATACGCGGTTTGCCTCTTCTAAAGTTTCGAGCGAACCGACATCGTACCAGAGACCCGGCACTTTCCAAGTGTAGAACGGCACGCGCGGGTAGAGCCATTGGACCAGGCGACCGGGCTGGTCCGGATTGTTGCCTTCCTCGATATACTGCCGGATCAGCGGCAGCACTGACTGCGGATAATAATAAAGCGCGATGCCGGTCAACGTGCTCTTTGGAACTTTTGGCTTCTCTTCAAAGAAGGTGATGCGATCGTCTGCGTCGATCTCGATCGCGTTGTACTTCTTGATCTCTTCGAGATCGCCGACGTCGTAAACCGCTGTCACGGGCGCCTGCTTTTGCTCGCAGTATCCGCCAAACTCAGCGAGGTCGCTGCTGAACAGGTTGTCGCCGCCGACAACAATGATGTCGTCGTCGATCAGGTACTTCTTCATGACCAGGTGCATGTCGCCGATAGCGCCGAGTTTGTTTGAATCGTCGGTGCTTTGATCGTTGAGGATGCTGAAACTGAAGTGCAGATCAGGACGACGGTAGCTTTCGGCCCACTCCTCGAAGTGAGTGGCGAACCTGGCGTTCGTGACGACGTATGCGTGCTCGATCGCGCGAATGGTGGATAAGTTATCCAGAACGTGTTCGAGCATCGGTTTGCCGGCTACCGGCAGCAGCGGCTTCGGCTTGTTTAGTGTCAATGGATAAAGGCGCGTGGCATAACCCGCGGCCAGGATGATTAATTTCATGATTATTTATTTAGCCGCAGATGAACGCAGGTGAACGCTGATCAGCGTTAATTTGCGTTCATCTGCGGCTCAAATATTTCCTCCGCTCCGTTCGCAGCAGTAGTGATATAGATTTCCGGCTTCAAATTCGTTACGCGTTCGTAACCTTCCGTCACACGCGCGCGAAACTCTTCGACGTTCTCGGTGCGAACTAAGTTGACTGTACATCCACCAAACCCGCCGCCAGTCATGCGCGCGCCGTATACGCCCTCGACCTGTTGCGCTAGCTCGACCATCAGATCCAGCTCGTCAGAGCTAACTTCGTAATCGTCGCGCAAGCTCCGGTGCGACTCGGCCATCAGCTTTCCAAATCGATTCAGATCGACTTGTTCGAGCGTCTCACCCGCGGCCAAAACGCGCGCGTTCTCGGTGATCACGTGGCGGCAACGTCGAAAAACCACCTCCGGCATACCGTTGCGATGCTCCTCGAGTTGTTCGAGCCCCGCGTCGCGTAGCGCTGCCACATTAAGGTGTTTAGCACCCGCCTCACATTGCGCGCGACGCTCATTGTAAGCGCTCGACGCCAGCTCGTGCTTCACCATCGTGTTGCAAATTATCAACCGAACATTGTCGGGCACCGGCAAGAGCCTGAATTCGAGCGAACGACAGTCCAGCAACAAAGCTTTGTGGGCCTGGCCAAAAAGCGAGACAAACTGGTCCATGATGCCCACGCGCGCGCCCACAAACTCGTTTTCCGCCCTTTGACACAGGCGCGCGAGCTCGCGCTCATCGATATGCAAACCGGAATTCGCGACGAGGGCGCAGGCCGTGGCGACCTCCACAGCGGCCGACGAGCTTAGCCCCGATCCGATCGGCACTTCGCCGCGCAGATGCAGCTTTGCGCCGCGCAAGCGATATCCGGCGCGTTCGATCACGACCGCGACGCCGATCGGGTAGTCGCTCCAGTGCCCGCGCCGCGCGAGGTTTTTATCGTCGAGATCGATTTCGACGTGTTCGTTAAAATTATCCGAGAAGATTTGCAGTTTGCGAGGGGCGAGGGGCGAGACTGTGGCCCACGTGGAGAAATTGAGCGCCACAGGCATTACGAAACCATCATTGTAGTCGGTGTGTTCACCGATGAGATTGACCCTTCCCGGTGCTCGAAAGATGCGCGTTTCGCTATTTTGGGTGGACATTGATGACATCAATCACAATCCGCCACGTACCACCTTGCTTCTGCCAGATCCGAACGTAACTGCCGCGCTCGATCACGTTCTTCGTATCGTCTGTTAACTCGTAAGTGCCATGTGCGTAACCGAGATCGCCCGCGCGCGACACGTCGCCGCCGATCGGCTGCCACGCGATCCGGCCTTTGGTCTTTGCCAATACCTCGACGGCAGCCTGTTTGCCGATGTACGGAAGATTACCTTCGCGATAGAGTCGTACATCAGGCGATGCGTAATCGGCAAAACTAAATTTTCGATCGCGATTAAGTAGTTCTTCGGTTGCAGCGGAAACATCAACGGGCTTGAAGGATGACGTCTTGTTCGTGTCAGTTGGTTGCCACAACGTTTGTGGTCCACCCGATTGCGGATGACTGATGCCGAGGTCAACTACAAACTTCCACGATCCGTCCGCCTGTTTCTTCCAGACAGTGACAAAGTGACCATGCGCTTGCGGTTTCTCGTCTTTGATGTCCTCTTTGGCTTCCCATGGACCAGTCGTGAAACCCAGATCACCCGACGCGGCCATGCCGGCAAACTTAGGCTGCCAGGCGAGCAATGGTTTCTTGTCTGTATCCTTAGACGGCGGTACCGGATGTTCGATCATCCACTTCTTACCGTTAACCGCACCGGGTCGAAACAGCAGTCCATCATCGGCAATGAACGCCATAAACGCGTCGCGCGTGTTCTTCTCCTCCGCCATCTTCGAAAACGCCTGCTCAGTCTTCACCATCTCCTGCAATGCCGACTGCGCCTGCGCAGCCATATTCACAATCAGGCACACAACTAAAATAAGAATAAATCTCATCTGCGTTTATCCGCGTAAATCTGCGGCTCCTATAGCTGCTTGTAGCACGCTCTCCGGAGTCCATTGATCAATGTTCCGAACTTCCGACAGTCTCCCACGACTCATCACCGCCAGTCGATCACACATCCCAAACAGTTCCGGTAAATACGAGCTCACCATCAATACCGCTTTATTGTTCGCTGCGCATGCCGCGATTGTTTCGTAAACCTGCGCTTTACTGCCGATGTCGATGCCGCGCGTCGGCTCGTCGAGTAAAAACACGTCCGCGTCCTGGTGCAGCAACCGCGCGACGATCACTTTCTGTTGATTGCCGCCAGACAGCGAGCCAACGTCCTGCTGCACGCCCTGCGTTCTGATCTTCAGCGCGTCGACAAGTTGGGTTGCCTGCTTGCGTTGCGCGCGGAGATCGAGCCAACCCCAGCGCGAGCACGAGTCAAACTTTGTAACTGTCACATTGTCGGCGATCGACTGGTTCAATGTTAAGCCGTCGCTTTTGCGATCCTCGCTGAGATACCCGAGACCCTCGATTAGACGCATCGCGGGCGTGCTGCGTCCACCCGGCAGACTCTTTTTATTCACTGCAATCGTGCCGCTTTCCGGACGTTCGAGACCAAAGATCGCGCGCAGCAAAGGCGTGCGGCCGGAGCCCATCAGGCCGGCGATACCGAGAATCTCGCCACGACGCAGATCGAAGCTCGCGTCTTTTAATAATGGCGGAGACGAAAGATTGCGCACTTCGAGAATCGTTTGCGGTGTTTCGCTCGGTGGTGTTCGGACGGGAAAGAGAGTTTGTTGCGCGCGTCCGACCATTTTGGCGATCAGTTCGTCGTCGCTGATGTTTGCGATCTCGCCTGTGGCGACGGTGCGGCCATCGCGCAGCACGGTGAATCGATCCGAAATCTGGCGCACTTCTTCAAGAAAATGGCTGATGTAGATCACGGAGATCCCTTCAGCGCTGAGCTTGCGGATCAGCGTGAACAAGTGACTGACGTCTTCGCGTTGCAGGCTGCTGGTGGGCTCGTCCATGAGGATGATGCGCGCCTGTGCGGCGAGCGCGCGAGAGATCTCGACGATCTGGCGGGCGGCGACTGAGAGATCGCCGACGCGTTTATCGGGACGAATGTCTGCGTGATGGAAAGTTTTGAGAACGTCTTTTGTGCGGGCAATGAGTTGATCGCGATCGAGCCAACCAAAACGCGACGATTCGATGCCCATGAGCACGTTTTCCGCGACGCTGAGGTGCGGGCAAAGCGAGAGTTCCTGGTGGATTAGAGCGATGCCGTGTGTGCGCGCGTCTAATGGGTTTGAAGGCGAGTAAGGCTTGCCGTTGATCTCCATCGTGCCCTGATCGGGTTGCAGTGAGCCGGCAATGATATTCATCAGTGTGCTCTTGCCGGCGCCGTTCTCACCGATCAGCGCGTGTACCTCGCCCTGTCGCAGCTCGAGATCGACGCCTTCGAGCGCCACCGTTGGACCAAACGATTTGTGAATGCCTTTTAGCGAGAGCGCTAACATTGAGTTCAAGAACAGAAGAAAGAACAAGTCAGGAGAGGGGCTTGCCCCCGCTCATCGAATTCAAACAGTGGGGGCAACCCCTCTTCCTGACTTGTTCTTTTGGTTTCTCTCATAATTTAACCAGTTGCTGAAGAGACCTGTTGTCGTAAGACGGGCGGCCACGGAGTGCCGCCCCTACAAAACGTCATAGAGCGCATGGGTTGGCTTTACGCTCATATGTTCATTCGAGCCGGTTATTGCCAGGATGCGGATGTTGTCGTTGTTTGGGAGCGTTAGTGTTTTGGCGCCGGGGGGCACGTCGATCGTGTAGGCGAAGAGATATGAATACGCGTAAGCCTCATTCGCACCCGCCGGCGTATGTCGATGTGACGCGAACCACGCGAGCGGCGCACGTTTGATGAAGCCCGGCGTGATGCCAAGCATCTGGCCGTAAGGGTCGCGCCTGGTTCGCGATCGTTGCAACAGCGCCGCGATATCAGGCGGAATGTCGGGCGGCGGCGTGCGTGGCTGAAGCCGTACTTCCGTCTCCTTCCATAACCGATCGTCCCACTGTCCGATGAACCCGCTCCAATTCTGAATCGTCTCTTTCACAGCTTCGTTGCCCACACGAAACGCCACATCCTGATCGCCGCCTGCTGACGCCGCCAGCACATAAAGTCTTCGCACGCCCGCAGGCACGGAAATCTCCTGCCCACGCGCCACTAGCGCATTTGCGCCACCGCCGGGTGCGAGTCGAAAAACAATTCCTGCGTATGGAATCTCGCGAGGCAGCATCTCCGCCGGCAGTGCGAATCCTTCACCGTCAAAGCCAAACTTCATCCTTTCACCATCACGATTAGCGACGGCAAGATCGTAGGGCAAGCTGATCGCGCTCGATTGCGGCGGAGCAAGTTTCACCAAAGGCTGCGCCAACTTAACCGCAAACGTGCGCGGCTGAAAACGCCCAAGGCTTGTTACTAATTGACCCTTCACGATCGAAGCCTTTCCAATCGGAAACTCCTGCCCATTAACTTCACGCGCCGCAATCACCGGTGCTGCAAACGCGAGTCGCACATCCGGAATGCCACGTCCATCAAGCTCAACGATCCGCACAATCACTTCGTCACTGTCTTCCGCCTTCTTCAGTGCAAGCACACTAACGCGACTGTTGTTAACACGCAGGATTGAAAACGACTTTCCGAGTCTTCCCGGATGCTTCGCACTCACGAACGGGATCAGCGGTTGACTTAGTCGTTGCGCATGCCAGTCAGTCTGCGCGCGACGATAATCGCCGGCGTGCGAAGCAAGCCCGTAAACAATCTCGTGCCGTCCCCAATCCTGCGTTGATTGATCTGCGTAACCCGCGCGTGGTCCGATCCCCGGCGTTCGCAGCAGCGTCAAGCGCAGTGTCTTGTCGTCAGGCTTGTCAGAGCCGTACTTGCAGTCGGTAAGAATCGTTACCCCAAACGTTCCACTTCGATCCGTCAGATCGAACCACTGATGCGACGGCACTTCAAACTTGCGCTCGTCGTTGTTGCCACGCTCGATCGTTCCGATGTCCTCGTTGTAAGTCGCATTCGCGTTTGCTGCCGTGAGCGGAAACGTCACCTTCAAATTCGCGTTAGCTGTTTTCCAATCGATCACGTTGCTGAACTCGACGCGATTGCCTGCATCGCCCGCTGATAAGCGAATTATCTGCCGAAACTTCGAACCCTCCGTCTCGCGCACGACCTCTACCGCAACGCGTACCGCACCATCTTCAACCACACTCACTTTTGCCGTCCCACCAACATAAGCGCGCGGCGGCTTCTGCTGATCGGTCCAATCCATGTTCCACGCGGGCCATTGAGCCGGCGTGTCGTTTTTGATCGCGAGTCGTAACGGCGCATCGAGCAGCTCGCGGTTAAGCTGCTTGTCGAAAATGCTCGCGACATCCCCGTCAGCATTCAGCGTGATGCGGTAGCGATGATTCTCGAGCGACCTGGGTGTGGCCCTCAGCGTCGCACGTATCGTAGAAAAATCCGGCTGAATATCGTAAACCGCATATCCAAGCGGCGGCACGGTGGCTAAAAACACGAGCTTACTGCCTATGACTTGCGTTGGAACGGCGCGACCATCCGGACCAATCACCCGCGCTGCCCCGACGACTATCGGCGAATCTGTCTCAACCACATCCTCGCGCTCGATATTCAGCGGATTGTAGACAACGATCGGTGTGCCGACAGTCTGCGTGTTCAGCGCTGATGCAATCCCTTCTGTCGCGCTCGTCAACACACCCGCAAACTGATTCATCGCAATCACATCGTCGTTCCACGAAAAGTTGAACGCCTTGGGCGTCGCTGTGCCCGGTAGAATGTCGTGAAACTGCCCGCCCATCACGAGTGTCCACGCATTGTTCAGCCGCTCCTGCGGATACACGCGACTGCCCAGCCACGCCGCGCCCACCGACGCTTTCTCCGCCGCGTCGGCAAGCAGCTCGTTCTTACGGTTCCAACGTTTCTGATAAGCCTGCGACGTGATTGAGCCCGCGGAGTGATCGGTCAATAAAAGATCGCCTTCGTAACGCGGCAATCCCTTGATCTGCTCGGGACGAATGTTGAGAAACATCTGCTCCGCATTCGCTGAGACGACCTTCAATGGTCCATCATTTCTCGTGACGATCTCCTGCATCATGCGCACGGAGTCTTCACGCGGCGCGCCGCCCGTGTCGCCGGTTCCATAATAGTGATAGTCAGTAAAAACGCCGCTGACTTTTCCGTTGCGTTCCACGCGGCGCGGCCAGTCGACCGAATTGTTTCCCGCGATTACGGGACTCCTGCTGATGTCTTCTCTGATCTGCCCGCCGTAGCTGCCGGGATTCAGCGCCGCGATGACCCCACGACCATCCGGTCCGACCCAGTAACCTACGTTCCACGGAATTCCGCGTGGCGTTTCCTCGATCGAACCTGGACCACCAACACGCGCCGCCGAATTCCACGTGAGCTTTTGCGTCGAGAAACCTTTCAAGCCGGCGTGCGCGAGTATGCTCGGCAGCGATGCGGGAAAACCAAAACAGTC
>DATENQ010000319.1:0-3092 GCA_035275005.1 Pyrinomonadaceae bacterium
TCATTCCTAACAAGTCGGGAAGGAGGGCTTGCCCCCGCTCTCCCAACAGCGGGGGCAAGCCCCTCTTCCTGACTTGTTCAAGTTCTCTGTTCAAGTTCTCTATGACTTGTTAGGAGCTATGGGGTTCAAAAGTCTCTTTTCGCGGCGCGGGCGACTACTGATATTAATTCCGTTAGTTCCACTGGTTTGGCCAAATAGATCTGGAAACCGGCCGACAGCGCGCGTTCCCGATCCTCTTCCTTAGCATACGCTGTGATCGCCACCGCCGGAATCCCCTGCGCCTCGCCATTCTCCAATAATCGCACCTTTTCGATCAGTCCATACCCATCTTCATCCGGCATTGCAATATCCGAGACTAATACGTCAGGTCGTTGCTGCGAGATCGCCTGAATCGCCTCGCCCGCTGAAGAGACCGCCGTCACGTTCGCCTGTCTCCGTTTCAGCGCTGTTTCCATGAGCTTGAGGGTGTCTGAATCGTCGTCGACAAGCAACACATTCAAACCGGATAACAACTGCGGAGCGTGCGCCGGTTTCTGATTCACATTCGGCGCACTAACCGCTGCTTCCACTAGCGGAAGCCTGATCGTAAAAGTCGCCCCGCGACCGATCCCCGCACTTTCCGCCCGGATCGTTCCGCCATGTATTTCCACGAGGTGCCGCGCGATCGCGAGACCAAGTCCGAGCCCACCGTGCTGGCGAGTCGTCGTGCTGTCGGCCTGACGAAATCGATCGAACACATACGGCAAAAATTCCTTGCTGATGCCCTGTCCAGTATCCGAAACGCTGACTTCAACCGCGCCGTCAGCTTGCGTCACCTTGATGCACACGCGTCCGCCGCTCCCCGTAAACTTCACCGCATTCGACAACAGGTTCCAAACGACTTGCTGCAGCCTGTTTGCATCACCGGAAATCAAAGCGGGCGCCGCATCGAAGTAGGTCTCGATCTTAATACTCTTCGCTTCAGCCGTTGGTCGCACGACGTTGATCGCATTCTCAATCACCGGCACCACTTCCAACGGATGCAGATCGAGATACAAGTTGCCGGTGATGATGCGCGATACGTCGAGGATGTCGTCAACGATCTGCGCCTGCGCCTTCGCATTCCGCCCGATCGTCTCGACTGCTTGTTGGACCACCGAATCATCGAGCGAGCCGCCTTCGAGCAACCTGGCCCAACCAAGTATCGCAGTCAGCGGCGTACGCAGCTCGTGTGAAACGGTCGCGAGAAACTCGTCCTTTAACCGATTCGATTCTTCCGCAGCTTCGCGCGCGGTGCGTTCGAGTTTGAGCAGTCGAACATTCTCGAAAGCGACGGCGGTCAGGTTTGCCGCCATGCTCATCGCCGTTACGTGCTCCGGCAGATAAACGTTTTTCTTATAACTTTGGACTTCGATCGTTCCGATGATTCGGCCCATGACTGCCATCGGCACCGCCATCGAAGACTCAGGACGCAGCCCGTTGTCCGGACCAACTATGACACCCCCGGTTTGAGTGCGCATGTAGTCGTTTGTAATGACCACTTCGCGGTTGCGTACAGCACGACTGTTTGGGCCAGTCTCTGTCACGGGCATCGGTGGCAATGCGGAAACATCCAGCTCCTCGCCGTCGGCCCATGCGTAAGAAGCAGTGCGAACATCCCGAACCTCATCGTAAAGTGAAACAAAGAACCCGTTACACGGAACCGAAACGTTCGTGAATTCACGCAACGCGCGAAAGATCTCATTCAACTCGCGCACGCTGCCGAGCGCCTGGGCCAACGCCTTGATTCTCACGAGCAGTCGTTCGTATTCGAGCAGCGCGCGTTGATCCGCATCGCGCAAAGCTTCGGACGTTTCACGCAGCGCTGACTCCGCGCGTTCACGCTCGTTGAGCGTCTTGCGGATGGTAGCTTCAGACTGTTTGAGCTCTTCAGCCGAACGCTCGGCGCGTGAGCGGGCGCGAATCTCCGAGCGCGTCACCGCAAAAAACAGGAGACTGAGCAGTCCGCCGATGATCAACGTGTATTTGAGAAGCGATCTGCTCGATCGTTTGTCGAAAGACGGTTTGGTCGCGTAACTCACAGTCCAATCACGGCCAGCCACCTTAAACGTTTTGTGATCGGAGAATAGCGGTTCACCTGAATTCTCCCGAACAGGAAGGCTGAGCAAATTCTCAGTCTTCATTTCGGTGCCGTCGTAAACCTGGAAACTTACGTCGTAATCCTTTTCTCGATTGACCTCCTCAAGAAAATCACCGCCTCTGAAAGGACTGTAAACAAATCCGAACAGGGCCTCTCGTCGTTGAGCTTCGGTATCAACCGGCATCCCTTTTTTATAAACGGGCACGTAGATGAGGAAACCTTGTTGCTTGACCGGGAGATCTTGTTCCTGGACGAGGGTGACACGTCCTGATGCGGTTGGCTTGCCGGAACTGCGAGCCGCCTCCATTGCTTGACGGCGAACATCCTCGGTTGCCATATCAAAGCCAATAGCTTTCATGTTTGGAGGGTTCGCCGGCTGAAGATAGAGGATTACGATGTATTCAGAGCGAGGAGGATCGGCGGGCGATACCGCAAAGCTCGTTCCGCGTTGACGTTGCATCTCAGCGAAGATGTTGGTTTCTTCCTCAGCCGTAAATCGTCGCGCGAAACCAATGCCGAGGACACCTCGGTAGTTGTTCTCCAGGTCAATCTGTTGGACGAAGCGATCAAACTCCCTGGCGCTAACACGATCACTGGCAGCGAACAGACCGGTACCGGAGCGCAACAGCGCGATCGACGTCTCGATTCGGAGCCGGATCTGATCCTGGATCTCCTGGACAGTGCGTTCGAAGTTAACCTTGTCTTGTTCGTAAGTGAGTTTAGAAAAGTAGTAATAGACGAGCAGGGTAAAGCAGCACCCCAGCACGAGGATCAGATAGGGCATGATAGCGCGATTGCCGCGCGACAATAGATTGGCCCGCACTGTGTTCATCCGTGAAAATCTGTGGCAACGAAACTATTTGACTCGTCGGGTACGGCGTCGAAGAAAATCAATCAATACAAACTGAGACAGGTTTGCGGGATTGGCGAAGTAAGCCTTGCCATTGGTCATGGCGCTCATCTGTTTTACGAA
>DATENQ010000320.1:0-8412 GCA_035275005.1 Pyrinomonadaceae bacterium
AATACGAGCCGACCGTGCCGATGGTCCCAAACTTCGACTCGGCCAGCACCACCGCTTCCGCAAACGAAACACCAACATCGGGGTTCTCGACGTCAAACACGCGGCGCTCCGCCAGCGAGAGATTCTCGATCGGAACTCCAAGCTTCTCCGCAACCGCCATCACGAGCAGCTCGCGCGCTCGCTCCGCCGCCTGAATCGCAGCATTGCCAGTCATCAAAGTCACGCGACTTGAGTAACTGCCAAGATCAACCGGCGTCAGATCCGTGTCAGCAGTAACAACACGAATATCGAAAGGGTCGATTCCTAGAATCTCGGCGACGATGTAAGCGAGGATGGAATCTGAGCCCTGCCCGATGTCAGTGGAGCCGCACATCACGCAAACACCACCCTGGCGGTCGAGTCGAAGCTGCACGCCTGACTGCGGCATGTTGTTCCAGTAGATCGGCAGGCCCGCGCCGCAGATGTAAGAACTGCAAGCGATGCCGATACCTTTGCCAAACGGAAGCTTTCGATTGCTCTGGTCCCACGAAAACCGTTCTTTCCAACGAGACCCTTCAACCACTTTGTCGATACACGTTCCCAAACCCATGCTGCCGATACGCAGGTAATTCGCCGTCACGGTGTTGGGCTCCACTAAATGATTGCGACGGATCTCAACCGGATCGAGCCCGAGCTCTTCTGCGATCTTGTCGAGATGAACTTCCAAGGCATAGCGCGGCTGCGGGGTGCCGTGCCCGCGTTTTGGACCACACGGCGCCTTGTTCGTAAAAGCGCGCAGTCCCTGAAACTTGTAACGCGGCACGTCATACGTCACCGTCTGCAACGCTCCGGTGTAGAATGTGCTGGCAACTCCGTAACTCCCGTACGCGCCGCCATCGAGGAACGATTGAAAGTGCATCGCGGTGATCGCGCCGTCGTTCTTCACACCGGTTTTGACTTTCATCAACACCGGATGCCGGCCGCGGTGACAGTAAAAAACTTCCTCGCGCGTCAACGTCACCTTCACCGGACGACCGGTCAGCATCGACAGCTTGCAAACCACGACTTCGTGATTGAAAGGATCACTCTTGCCGCCAAAGCCGCCACCATTCGGCGTCGCGATCACGCGAATATGACTGGCAGGCAGACCAAGCACTTTCGCGAGTGCGCGATGTACGTAGTGCGGCGTTTGCGTCGAGCTCCAGAGCGTTATCTTTCCATCGGAGTCGAAGTGAGCGACAGCAGCGTGTTGCTCGAGGGGCAGGTGCGTGTTGCCTTCGTAGAAGAAAACGTCTTCACGGACGAGATCTGCTTCGGCAAAGCCGTCTTCGACGTTACCGAATTCGAGCGAGACTTTTTTGTGTACGTTGCCGTGGTCACCGTAGTCATGAATGCGTGGCTCGTCGATCAGCACTGCTTCGTCGATCGATGAAACAGTGTCGAGCGGCTCGTATTCGACTTCAATCAGATTCATCGCATCGAAGGCGACGTCTTCATCTATCGCGGCGACCGCCGCCACCGGATCGCCGATGAAGCGCACTTTGTCGGTGCAGAGCGCGTGCTCGTCCTGGCTCACGGGCAGGATGCCGTACGGAATCGGGAAATCTTTTCCGGTGACCACAGCAAAAACGCCGGGCAGTGCCAGCGCTTTGGAGACGTCAATGCTTTTGATCAGCGCGTGAGGCAGATGCGAACGCAGCATCTTGCAGAACAACATGCGTGGCAGAACAATGTCGTCGGCAAACTTTGTCTGCCCGACACACTTCGCGCGCGCGTCAACCTTGCGAAACGGCTTACCAATAATGTTTAGATCTTTAGCCACAGATTAAAAAACCGGATTTACTTAATCTAACCCGTAAATGCTTTCTTTCGGTAATTCGAACTGTTCGCCGCGTATGCGTGCCGCCGCGAGTTCTACCGCCTCATAAATCTTGATATAGCCGGTGCAGCGACACAAGTTCCCCGAGAGTGCTTCCTGAATCTCGGCGCGCGACGGATTCGGCGATTTCTTCAACAACTCCTCCGCCACCAGCAAAAAACCGGGCGAACAATAACCACACTGCGCCGCACCCAGATCAGCAAACGTTTGCTGCAAAGGATGAAGCTCCGCGCCCTGGGCCATTCCTTCGATTGTTTTTACGTCTCGGCCCTCGGCATCAAGACCGAGCATCAGGCAGGAGAGAATCGAACGTCCATCGACGAGCACCGCGCAAGTCCCACACTCACCAAGCTCACAGCCATGCTTGGTCCCGGTGAGATTCAGATCCTCACGCAAAACTTCCAGCAGCGTCTTGTGTGGTGCGAAGGCGACTTCGGTCTGCTCGCCATTCAGCTGGAGACTAATGTGCTTCTTACTGTGGCGCGGCACCGTCTTTCTTCTTCACTTTATTCAAAATCGTGTTGTCGATCAGTCGCGTTTTGCCGACGTAAGCCGCGAGCGCGATGAGAGTCGGCCGGTCGTCGACCCTGTCTACTTTTTCTAATGTCTCTGCGTCGGCCACTGTTACGTAGTCTAACCGCGCGCGTGGCTCAGATTCGACGGTGTTGCGAATGATCTCCATGATCCGGTTCGCGTTTCGCTCGCCTTCTTTATACGCGCTCTTGGCCTGGACCAGCGCTTTGTGTATCACTACCGCCGAGTTCTGCTCGTCCGCGGTCAGATAGAGATTGCGCGATGAAATCGCCAATCCTGAATCTTCACGCACAATCGGCAGTACTACGATCTCCGTGTCAAACGCGAGATCTTTAACCAGACGACGTATGACGAGCGCCTGTTGCGCGTCCTTTTGACCAAAGAACGCGAAATCGGGACGCACAGTGTTCAGCAGGATCGTCACGACTGTCGCCACACCACGGAAATGTCCCGGTCGCGAAGCGCCTTCGAGTTGCTCTGAAAGCCCCTCGACGTTCACGTACGTTGAAAAACCTTTTGGATAGATCTCTTCAACTGTCGGTGCGAAGATGTAATCGACGTTGTAGTCCGTGAGCAGCGCGGTATCTTTGGTCAGGTCGCGCGGGTAATGTGCGAAGTCTTCACCTGGTCCAAACTGCGTTGGATTCACAAACACTGATACCACTACCACGTCGCACATTCGTCTCGCTTCACGAACCAGACTCAAGTGTCCTTCGTGAAGCGCGCCCATCGTCGGAACCAGTCCCACAGTTTTATCCTGTTCACGACGGATTTTGCGCGCGACGGAACTCATGCGCTGGCGGCGATTGATGATCTCCATAGTTTGAGGTTGACGTTAGGACTTCTCGGCCTTTGAGTCTCTCGATGGGATCTCGATATCCAGTTCCGCGGCAGTCTCGGCGGGCAGAGCGTACGACTCCGCTTCGGACGGATAAGTGCCATTTCTAACGTCGTCGGCATAGCGGCTGACTGCATCGGTCATCACGTCACGCAGGTTTGCGTAAGGACGAACGAAACGAGCCTGCTTGCCAAACGACAGACCCAGCATGTCGTGCAGGACCAGCACCTGAATGTCGCAATGAACACCCGCGCCGATTCCGATCGTCGGAATGCTGATGCTCTCGGTAATCATCTGCGCAATCTCACGCGGCACGACTTCCAGCACCACGGCAAACGCGCCTGCGTCTTGCATCGCTTTCGCATCGTCGAGCAACTGTTGCGCGGCCTTGGCTGTCTTACCCTGCACACGGTAGGCGCCGAGTTGATTAATCGACTGCGGCGTGAGACCGATGTGACCCATCACGCTGATCTCTTCGTCCACCAGACGCTTCACGAGGGGAACGCGTTTGTGTCCACCTTCGAGTTTGATTGCTTCGGCGCCGCCTTCCTTCACCAGTCGCAGCGCGTTTCTGACGGCATCGTCGTCGCCGGTATGAAAAGTTCCATAAGGCATGTCCGCGACCAGCAACGCGCGCTGCACGGCTCGCCGCACCGCCTTCAAATGGATCAGGATCTCGTCGAGTGTTACGGGCACGGTGTTGCCGTATCCCAAAACCACATTGCCCAGACTGTCGCCGACGAGAATGATATCGATACCTGCTTCGTCGACGATGCGTGCGGTCGGATAATCGTAGGCTGTCAGACAAACGAGTCGTTCGCCGCGTTGTTTACTTGACCGCAAAGACGGTGCACTGACCTTTTCCGGCCTCTCAGGCTTCAGATACGGCATTTTTAGCTCTCTTTACACCACGATGTGTGGACAATTGAATTGCCAGTGAAACGGAGACTTTGGAGATGTTGCAGGCTCAATAACAAGAGGCGGGCATTATAGTATCCACCGATTACACAATCAATCTGCGCAGGTTTCACGCGAAGGCGCAAAGACAGCAAAGTAAGTCGCAAAAGAGGTAGGGTCTTTCCCCACTGTCTTTGCGTCTTTGCGTGAAAATCTGTCGCTAAGCTGCCGTCCAGCGGGTGACTGTTGATCGATCTTTTATTTGTGTTAACAACTCGCCGATGGGTTTTCCTAAAACGGGGTGAATGAGACTCGGCGCCAGCTCGTTCAGCGGCACGAGCACGAAGCGTCGCAAAGCCATCCGCGGATGAGGAAGAGTCAGAAACTCGGTTTCCATTTGTTGGTCCTTAAAGATGAGCAGATCGAGATCGATCGTGCGCGGGCCCATGCGGATTTCGCGTGTGCGGCCGAGTGCGTATTCAATGCGCAGCAGGCGCGCCATCAGCTGCTCGGGCGAGGGAAGAGTCGAGCCGCGCAGCTCAGCAACGAGGTTTAGAAAAGCAGGCTGGTCTTCGTATTCGACCGGCTCTGTTTCGTAAATACTCGAGAGTCGAATAACATCCAGGCCGGCGTCGAGCATCCCGCGCACGGCGAGCAAAAGATACCCGGCGCGGTCTCCGAGGTTAGAACCGAGTCCGACGTAAGCGTTTTGAATCATCGACGATGTCCCAACTTCTCACCTTAATCTGGCTTAAGTGGCGACTGTTGCGCAACTCTCTTCGTTCGTCAAAAGCGGTCGTGAACCGTGTCGCTTCGATTCTCGGAATGCTGGTCGCGCTTGTATTGTCGCTCATAGTGGCGTTGATTCTGTGTTTTGCCGCCTACGCGCTTAGCCAACCCGGGGCTCTGAGTCAGGCGATGCGACGAACAACGCCGAGCGATCTTTCAGGCTCTGCCTATATCGAATTCATATTCTTTTCGATGGTGGGACTCATATATCTAATGTGGGCCACAGTGCCTTTGAGCATTGGCGGCAGCAAGCAATTCGATGCGGGCAAGTTGTTGATGTACCCGATAACGCTTCGCAAGTTGTTTGCTGTCGACTTCGTTAGTGAGTTGACGACACTCCACTCGGTGTTTGCGGTGCCTGCAGTGATTGCCATCTGCATCGGCGTTGGATTCGGTACAGGCAATCTCAGCGGCGCTTTAATCACCGGCATTCCGATATTGCTGTTTGGTATCGCGTTATCCAAATGGCTTTCGACGACCATCGGATCGCTCGTTCGACGCAAGCGTACGCGTGGTGAAACGATGGTGGCACTGATTGGCGCGGTGGTCGGCCTCACCGCGGCAGTGGCAGGCCAGGTAGCACCGATACTCTTCAAACATGCGGAATCATTTCGTTCGCTGCGTTGGACGCCGCCCGGCGCCGCCGCTTTTATGCTGGTCGGCGAAGAAGCAAAGAACCCCATCGCATATCTCACCGCTTTTCTGACTTTGAGTGGGTATGCGATCGCGTTGATCCTCGCCACTTACTGGATCGCTCATCGCGCAGCGCTCGGCTTCGAAGGACGAAAAAAGCGGAAAGCCGTAGTCGAGACAGCGGCTACAAACGGCTACTCCGGTTGGCAACTACCACTCGTGTCAGCACAGCTCTCCGCGGTAATCGAGAAAGAATTGCGCTATGCGATGCGCAACGCTCAAGTTCGTATGCTGGCGCTCATGCCGTTGATATTGATCGTCGTGCGTGCAGTCAACTCGCGGCGGTGGGCCACTGGTAGGCCGCCGGCGTCGGAAGATTTTTTGACTTACGGTTCAGGATTGATAGCCACTGGCGGAGTTCTTTACGTGTTTGTCATCCTTGCCGGTCTATCTTGTAATCTTTTTGCTTTTGAAGAAGGCGGAATGCGAACGCTGATTCTCTCGCCGATCGACAGGCGCAAGATCCTGCTCGGAAAGAATATCGCGGTTGCAGTGCTGGCCGTTGTGTACTCAACCATACTGATGATTCTCAACACGATTGTCTTCCGCGATCTTACGGGCCGCGCGTTGCTTTTTATCGTACTGAGCTTTGTTATCTTTGCGGCGATTAGCTTCACGATTGGAAACTGGATGTCGATTCGTTTTCCAAAACGAATGCGCTTCGGGAAGCGAATGAACGTGTCGGGCGTGGCCGGGTTGTTCCTGATTCCAATGATCATCGTGCTCGCGACGCCGCCCGTACTCGCGACCCTGGTTGGTTACTTCAGTCGCAATCTCTATTATGAATACGTCGCGCTGCTGGCCCTGGCTTTGATGTCAGTCGGACTCTACTCGCTGATCATCAACTTCCACGGGCGCTCTCTCGCAAAACGCGAAATCGACATCCTCGATGCAGTACGCGAACCAGCGGACGAATGAACTTATTTCACGCAAAGGCGCTAAGGGCGCAAAGGCTGGCAACTTCCATTTGCTTTTCTGCGCCTTTGCGAGAAACATTTTTAGCTGTGTTACACTAACCGCCCGGTAACTTTGAATCCAGTGATGCATCGAGGCATCCGGGCGGGTTTAGAGCCCCGTCAATACACAAATGGCTCGCAGAAGATTTCGCAGCAACCAGCGTCACGAACCGACCACGGAGCGTTCCTTTCAGGAATACATCCTTTCGACTCCGGCACCGCAAACTTCCCGCACCGAACTACTGCGACTCATTCGCGGCGGTGAAGACACTTTTCTCGAACTAAAGCTCAAACTCTCTAACACTGAGAAGATCGCGCAGGAGATAGTGGCGCTTGCGAACACCGGCGGCGGCGTCATCGTCTTCGGTGTGAACGATCAGTTGCGAGTCGAAGGTGTTGACGATCCGGAAAAGGTCCAGGAGGACCTGGTGAGGATCTGTCGCGAGGAGGTTCAGCCGTCACTCGTGCCGTTCATCGATCGCATCGCGCTCGACAATGGACGTCGCATCGTCGCACTTGATATCGAGAGCAAAAGACGTCCGTATCGCACGCGTGACGGTCGCTTTTATCTTCGCATCGGCGCGGAAAAGCGCGAGGCTTCGCGTGAAGAGATCTCTTCGCTTCTCGATGAATCACGTCCGCTGCGGTATGAAGACGTGCCGGCGCTCAGCGCCACCATGGCCGACATGGACGAAGCTCACTTATGGAGCTACCTGCGCGAGTTTGAAGGCGGCGCTTTCGAGGAAGCGACAGTCGTTGGTTATCCGACTGCCGAGGTGCTCGAGCGCTATCTGCTGCTGGCAACGAATGACGGCCATGAGATCGTGCCGACTGTCGCCGCATTGTTGTTGTTTGGACGTGACGAGCGTGTTACGGAATTACTGCCGCGCGCGGCCGTGACGGCAACAAGGTTTTCCGGTGATTCGCAACAGTCGCCGATAGTCGAACGCGTTAAGTTTTCCGGTAACTTACTCTCGATTTACGAAGGACTGACGAGTTTTCTCCGTCGCTATTGCGATCTGTCGGAAGTACGGCCAAAGCCTGTTCCGTACACAGCGGAAGAGTCGCCGGTGCCGGCCCGATCGAGTTACCACCATGGCGTCGTGGCGGAAGCGATTGCAAACATGCTTGCGCACAGAGATCTAGCGCTACGAGATCTGCCGAGCCGCGTGCACGTTTTCGATCACTCACTCGAGTTTGTGAATTCGCGCCGCAGCACCGGTTTCTCGCCGGTGGCGCAAAAAGCGATTCGTTATGGAATGCCGGAGCGTTTGAATCCGCGGTTAGCCGCAGTGCTGGCCAGTGCTGCTTATGGTTTGAAACTTCCGCTACACGGATTGCCGGCGCTCCTGCGTGAGGCGAGACGCTTCTCGGGTCGGAAAGCCGAGATCGTGTCGTTTAACGATGAGTTCCGGCTACGGATCTACGGAACTTAGATTTTAGCCGCAGATTTACTCAGATAAACGCGGATAAGAATTTTTCCTATCCGCGTTTATCTCCGTAAATCTGCGGCTAATTTCTTACTTATTGCCGGTGTTGTCAGGTTTGGGGGAGTTGTAGAACTGGCGTGCCTGGACCACGTATTCCTTATCGTCGTAAGTGCCGTCGCCGTTAACGTCCACTTTCACCTGGAGCTTATGTTGTTTGCCGTCGCGGACGTCGCCCGGGTTAAAAGCAAGACTGTACTGACTACGCAGCAACGCATTAATACTGCCGAGCACCTTCGGCAACTCTCCTTCGAACGTCACCGGAAAATACGCGCCGCCAGTCTCCTTCGCGAAAGTATTTAGCGTGTTGTCAGCCTGCAACCAACTCATTCTTCCAGGCATTCCCAGCAAGCTATCCGT
>DATENQ010000321.1:0-2890 GCA_035275005.1 Pyrinomonadaceae bacterium
TCTTCCACGTGATGCTGACTCGCTTTACGACCGCGGCGTCATCGAGCTCAACCGGGGTGAATATGTCGCGGCGCAGGAGATGTTCGAAAGAGCTCTCAAGCGTGAACCGGAAGCGGCACACATTCATTACGGCCTGGCCGCAACTCGCGCTCGTCTAGGTTCCATCGATCTCGCGCTGGAATCACTTCAGAAAGCTCTCGACCTGAAACCAAGCCTGCGCGTGCAGGCACAACACGATCACGATCTGTATCCACTACGCAATGATCCTGACTTCGATCGGTTGATCAGCAATCCCTCGTAATTGCCAAGCCTAAGTTTCACGCCAAAGCCCAAAGATCACGCAAAAGCGCAAAAATGTAGAAGAGTTCTTCTTTGCGTCTTTGCAATCCTTCGCGTCTTTGCGAGAAACAATTCTTCAGATTAAGGTATGATTTAATCGCGTTTAGCTGTTTTTACCCCCCGAGGCTTCATTTGCAAACAACGACAACTACAGATGGTCAGAAGCTGGTAGCCATTGGCGGTGGCACCGGACTTTCAACTCTGCTTGCCGGGCTCAAGCGCCTGGTGGGAAAGACCGAGGAGCAGATCTGGATCGAGAGTCTTTCAGCGATCGTCACCGTTTCGGATGATGGCGGCAGTTCCGGACGTCTTCGTGACCAGTTGCAAATGCTGCCTCCGGGCGACATTCGCAACTGCATGATCGCGCTCTCCGAAGACTCGACCCTCCTCGCGCGTCTCTTTCGTTATCGCTTTCGCGGCGATGGCGAGCTCGGGGGACACAGCTTTGGGAACCTGTTTCTCGCCGCACTGACCGAAGTCACGGGAGATTTTACCGAAGCGATCCGGTTGTCGTCGGAAGTTCTCGCGAGTAAGGGTCATATCTTTCCCGCGACGATTAGCGACGTCCGGCTTGCGGCAGAGCTCGAAGATGGAACAGTCGTTCGAGGTGAGACTCAGATCTCCGCTTCCAAGGCTCCGATCCGCAAGCTGCGACTCGAACCCGAGCAATGTCTTCCCTTGCCGCAGGCGCTGAGAGCGATTCGCGCTGCCGACATCATCACAGTTGGTCCAGGCTCGCTCTACACAAGCATCCTGCCGAACCTGTTGGTGGCCCAGGTAGCCCGCGTCATCGGTCAAACGCGCGCGACAAAGATCTTCGTGAATAACCTGATGACGCAGCCCGGCGAAACAGACGGCTACAGCGCCCGCGAGCACCTCGAAACGATCAAGAAGTACGCGCCTGAGATTCATTTCGATTATGTCGTCGTCAACAACCGCCGCATCAGCAGCGAACAAGCGGAGCGCTACGCCGCCGAAGGCGCTTATCAGATCGGCATCGACGACAATCAGATCGACGAAGCGCTCGACCACACAACGGAAATTGTTTATGCAGATTTGTTGTACGACGGAGAAAAAGTGCGACACAACTCGGATCGTCTGGCGGAAGTCGTGCTCCACTGCCGCAAACAAGCGATGAATACCGTTCATGTCTGAGAAAATCACATCGCCAAAGCCGCTGAACGTCCTGATCATGGCAGCGGGGTTGGGGACGCGAATGAAATCGAACCGCGCCAAGGTGCTGCACGAGTTGGGCGGCTCGCCGCTGATCGCGCACGTGACAAGAACAGCTCAGGCTTTGGATCCGCGGCGAATCATCGTTGTAATCGGTCACCAGGCGGAGGAAGTTGAACGCGCGGTGCTCGATACGGTCGGCGGGCTTGCGAGTTTTGTAGTTCAGGCGAAACAACGCGGGACAGGCGATGCAGTTGAGTCCGCGCGCAGCATGCTTGAGAGTTCGAATTCCCTCGTGCTGGTGCTGTCAGGCGACGTGCCGATGATCAAGATCGAGACGCTGCAAAGGTTCATCGAGCATCACAACAACGCCGCGGCTGATTGTACGGTGTTGAGTGTTCGCCTCGAGAATCCGAGCGGCTACGGACGCGTCATTCGCGACGAGAGCGACGCCTTTCAGAAGATCGTCGAACAGCGAGACGCGACTGAAGAGGAACGGAAGGTCAAGGAGATCAACTCCGGCATCTACTGTTTTGACGCTCGTGAGCTTTTCAAAGCCTTGCGCAGCGTCGAACCGGCAAACGATCAGGGCGAGTACTATCTGACGGACGTGCCCACAATTATCCTCGCCAATGGCGGCACGGTCAGTGTGTTTCTGCACAACGAGGCGCGTGAAGTTTATGGCATTAATTCGCGTGCTGAACTGGCTGAGTTTGAAAACCTTGTCCGCCGAACGGCGATTCGGAAGTTGATGATCGAAAGCGGCGTCACGTTTATCGATCCGTCGCATGCTTACATCAGCGCCGAAGCCGAGATCGGGCGCGACACCATCATCCATCCGAACGTCACGATTGAAGGCAAGACTGTCATCGGCGAAGGCTGTGTCATCCGCTCGGGAGCACGCATCACTAGCTCGCGTTTGGGCGACGGTGTAACCGTCAAAGATCACTCCATCATCGTCGATTCTCAGATCGGGGCGAACTGCTCGGTCGGACCCTTCGCACACCTGCGCATGAACGCGGTGCTCGAGGAGAAGGCCACGGTCGGAAACTTCGTCGAGGTCAAGAAATCACGACTGAAACGCGGCACGAAGGCGATGCATCTCACGTATCTCGGAGACGCGACGATCGGCGAGCGCACCAACATCGGCGCCGGTACAGTGACCTGTAATTACGACGGCGTGAACAAGCACGAAACGATCATCGAGGACGATGTTAAGGTTGGTTCAGACACGATGCTCGTCGCGCCAGTGCGCGTCGGTGCTCGTTCAGTAACCGGCGCCGGCTCGGTCATCACAAGGGACGTCCCACCGGATTCATTAGTGGCCGGAGTTCCCGCGGAAGTGAAGAAAAAGTTGAAGTGAAGAGATCTCACGCAA
>DATENQ010000322.1:0-6329 GCA_035275005.1 Pyrinomonadaceae bacterium
AGCCGCGGAACCTTCGCCAACGGCTTGGACCACTTTCTCAGCGTGCCCTCGAACCCCTTAATTGCAGCAAGCGGCGCGTGGACTGCGACGGACACCTTCACAGTAAAGATTATCCTCTACGAAACACCTTTCTACTCAACACTGAACTTCAAATTTGATGGAGATCGGTTGCTGATCGATTCAGAACAGAACGTTGCCTTTGGCCCAACGAGGCTTTCGCAATTGATTGGGCGGACCCGCGCTACTGAGTAGAATGCAAAAACCCGCGAGAGCGTACCATTCTCGCGGGCTTTTGGTTTTCTACGATCGAGGTTTATTTACTACGGCACCTGGATCATTCCCTCGAAGGAAACAAATGCCGGCGGAGTTTGACCATTGCACGGCGTCAGGTTGCTATATAGATTGAAACGACCCGTGCCACTTGCGCCCGCGTGACCTCCGGTTCCGCCTGCAACACGGAAGGGAACTGAATGCGCAGTCGTAGCCGTGCAGTTAACAGGGTCAATCGCCTGCACGAAAGAATCCGCTTCGATCATCACTTGATCGCCACTACCGACGTAAGTGTCAGTCGCCTTCAGATCAAAGACTTCGTTGGTGATGGTGTTGGTGCAAGCGGTAAAGACCGCCGTGTTTAGGCCACCCTCCGTGTCGATGCCCTGTCCGGTAAAACTCAGCTCGATGTTCTCCGGAAAAGCTCCGCAACGAGCCACGTTTGGGCCAACTCCTGCCAGATTGAATGCTGAAGCGCCTTTATAATGCGGGTTCACTCTGGTGGAAGGGGCGGCTGCTGCCGAGGTTCCGCTGATGACGTATCCTGCGCCTGTGATTAGTGCGGCCAGTGCCAGCGAGGTGAATATAAGTTTAATTCTCATGGATAGGTAATCTCCTTTAAGTTTGAGGTCTGGTATTTGTGAACTTTGCTGTCTCACAATCAATAAGGCGTTGAGGTCGCCGAAAAACTATCATCAGCATTCGCAGAAAATTAAAAAGCCCGCTCGAGACTTCCTGAGCGGGCTTTTGGTCTGTGTAATCGGTGGATTCAGTCGAGGGTAAACGCCAGATAGATCAGCTTGCCCTCGCGTTGGAGTTGAAGCGTCACGGGGGCGCCGGGAGGCAGGCTGCGCAGTGCGGAGCGCAGTGTATCGAGAGTCGTCATCGGTTTGCCATTCAGATCGCGAATCACATCACCAACCATGAGCGGAACTTCAGTCGTCGCTCCAGCAGCTCGCGCGGCCACGATGATTCCATACGGACCACGCAGGCCTTTCGCCATCGAAACAACTCGCTCATCGATCTCGATGCTAAGGATTCCCAGCGGTCCAACCAGGTTTCGTTCTGTATCAGTTATCGCCGACACA
This sequence comes from Pyrinomonadaceae bacterium, assembly GCA_035275005.1. GTDB lineage: Bacteria > Acidobacteriota > Blastocatellia > Pyrinomonadales > Pyrinomonadaceae > PSRF01. Next base: position 1,359 of record DATENQ010000322.1, read on the forward strand.
GCATCGAACTCACTTTTCACCTCAATCGCCGGAACACTAAACCTTTGCTGGCTGCCGGTCGAGAACTTGCCAACGGTTAATTACATGTTTCGACTTCGCTCGTTCCTCTGAGCACCACCAGCTGCACATCCTCGTTCGAGTCGCTGCCCGTCGACAGAGACAAGCACGTGGCCTGGCTTCACTCCGATTCAGTAGTCTTGATCGGTTGACTCGCAAAATTACAAGGTAGGCAATCGCAAAGCGGTTAGCCTACCTTGTTTTGTTGATAAGGTTTTTGTTCAGCGGTTGTTATTTCTGTTGTTGCTGTTGTTACTGTTGCGATTAGCGTTAGCGTTGCTATTTGTCGAACGGACACCCGCTGTATTCTCGTTACGGTTGTTGTTCGTGACCACACCAGTGTTTGACGAAACACTACTGCGATTCGCATTCGCTGGAATGTTGGCGTTAGTCTCAACCGCGCCTTGACGCTGTGGACTACCGGCATTGCTATTGTTAGCGTTCGCTCCGGCATTGGTATTGTCATGGGCGCCGCAGCCGCAGATAGCTACAGCGCCCATGAAAACCAATGCAAGCACAAAGTTGCGTTGCATCATATCGTTCCCCCTTGTTGGCGGCAGTTACCGGTAAATTGATTCGCCGCGGTTCTCGCGCCAATTCTTCTCGAAATAGTCGGCGTCTTCGTCATTGCGCGGCTCTACACCCATTAGAATGCCACCATCACGAATGCCCTGCTCGTAGTGTTTTGCCTGCTCTTCAGGAATTCCGTGGCCAACGAGCGCACCGATCAAACCACCTGTTAAAGCCCCTGCGCCGGCGCCGGCCAAGCCCGCGGCGATTGGGCCAGCGATAAGCAAGCCGAGTCCGGGTAATGCGAGAGTGGTGCCGATAGCTGCGATTGCAGCCAGCGTCGCGCCGACGCCACCGCCGATCGCTGCGCCTTTGCCCGCGCCTTCCCACGCCTTTGTGCCAAACTCTGAGTCATCATCATCGGAAAAGTATTTCTTCCGCGTGTCGTCAGACATCATCAGATTGACGTCGTCTTTTCCATATCCGCGTTCCGACAACGAGCCATAGGCCCGCTCGGCGCTGTCGCGATCTCTGAACAAACCCGTCACCATGCGGTTAGACTTCTGCCTTGCCGCCCCCGTTGACGCTTCCTGCGCACCGGACCGCTCGAGTGAACGGTTACCAGTTACCGCTCCAGTCGCTTCCTTAACGTCGCCTTTAACGCGTTGACCGAAAGCCGATGCTTCCTCACCAACACTATTTTTATTGTAATCTCCCATGTTCGCTCCTTTAATTGCAGGCGCCGGAGGCGCACTGATGTGTAGTAACAAATTGTCGTTGGCTTGATGGCAATAGCCGTTCCGCAGACGAAATATGGCGACCTAATGCTGCGATTACGTCGTTATCTCAAATTTCGCTTTTGACACCTCGTGTCAATTAACTTAGATCAGTGTAAGGAAAAGGTATTTGTTGGGAAGGTGGGGTTGTGAAATTGATACAGTCGAAATGTAGTGGATGGGTTGTATTCTTTTTACGTCACGGCCTTCCGGCGAAACTGGCGTAGTCCGACGATCAGCAATAGCGCATCGAAGATCACCAGCCCGAGGAACACTACAATCACTGGCAAGTGAGGAAACTGCGGCACGAGCGTTCCGCGCAGTCCCTCGCTCGCGTACACGAGCGGATTTACCAGTACGAGTTTCTGAAGGATCGGGAAGCTTGCCAGGGCGCTCCACGGGTAATAAACACAACCAAAGAAAATCATCGGCGTCAGGACCATGCTGAACATTAATCCGATTTGAGTTTGACCAACGCTGCAGCCAAGCGCCAAACCGCCGGATGCAGACAAAAGCGCCACCAGCAACGTAACGCCGGCGAACATCACCGGTGAGTGCAGGTTGAGCTCAACTCCCGGACGCAACAGCAGCCATGCTGCGGGTATCACTGCGAGTCCTGACACGACTGCCTGAGCGGCGCCGAAGCACACTTTTTCGATCGCCAGCCAGTGGTTTTCAATCGGCGCAAGCAATCGATCTTCTATCTCGTGAGTAAACTGAAACTCGCCGATCAAAGGCATCGCAACAGCCCAAACACCTGTGAAGATCATGCTAATGGCCATGATTCCAGGCAACAGCAGGCTCTTATATTCTGGTCGCATGTAGCCGCTGCTCACCATTACGCGCCCGAAGATAAACACGAATAACATTGGCTGCAGAAAGGTCTGCAGTAGCAGTTGAATCAAACTGCGTCGCGCGACATGAGCATCGCGTGCTAATAACGCGAGAAAAGTTTTCCAGTTCATTCGCGCAGGCTCCGTCCGGTGTGGTGCAGAAACAGATTCTCGAGGCTCGGCTCCGAGATGTGTACGTCTGACAACTCGACCGAAGTCGTGGCGGCGATATTCGCAATTTCAGAAACGAGCGAGCCTCCGCGATCCGCGTAAACATCTACGCCATTTTCATTACCATCATGAGCACGCACTTCTGTGACGCCCGTCAGAGTTTTAAGTCGTTCGAGCAGTTCGGGAGAATGCGTCGCGAAGCGCAGACGCAAAAGGAAACCGCCGGGAACGGAGGCCTTCAGTTCCGCGGGCGTGCCTAAAGCTATTTTGCGACCGTGATCGATGATGGCGAGTCGCTGGCACAGAGCGTCAGCCTCTTCCATGTTGTGTGTCGTGAGCAGGATCGTCTTACCAGTTTGATTGTATTCACGAATGATTTCCCAAAGCAGCAGGCGCGTCTGCGGATCGAGACCGGCGCTCGGCTCGTCGAGGAAGAGCACCTGGGGATCGTGCATCATCGCGCGGGCGATCGAGAGGCGTTGCATCATTCCGCCCGAGAACCCGCGTACCATCTGATTTGCGCGGTCACTTAGTTTGAAACGATCGAGCAACTCGTCGGCACGAGCGGATCGCGTGCGTGAATCGACACTGAAGTAGGCGCCATGGAAGAGCAGTATCTCGCGTGCAGTGAGCGAGAAGTCGAGATTTGGTCGCTGCGCCACGACGCCGATCAATCGCTTCACTTCCACTTGTTGCGCCCAAACGTCGTAATCGCCAATCCAAGCTTGCCCATTCGTCGGCCGCACGCGTGTGGTCAGGATACCGACGGTTGTTGACTTGCCGGCGCCGTTTGGACCAAGGAGTCCGAAGATCTCTCCGGCCCGGACGTCGAGCGACAACCCATCCAGCGCGAGGATCTCACGCGCCGGTTGGCTCTTGCTTTTGCGACGCGCGACAAAGCCCCCACCTGCGGCAAGCGGTGGCGCCGACGTAAAGACCTTTCTAAGGTCGCGGGTGCGAATACCGGCCAGCATCTTAATTAACCTGGGCCACCATAATATCGATCTGTCTTCATCCGCGTAAATCCGTGGCCTCTACTTTCTGACATTTTGCACAAAAATAAACAATGCGGGTGCGTTCCTCTTCGTCATCCTGATTCTGCATCGTCTTTTGCCTGAGTTGTCGAATCTTCTCTCCGCAACGCAGACACGGTAGGTTAGTGCGGCGAAAAACGAGGTGGCGTGTGCCGTATTCACGGCCCGGCTGATAGACCAGGGATGGATCGCTTGCCATTCGTTTTCGATCCTCATCAGCGGCCGTTGCCGAGCGTTCATATGCGTCTCGTGTCAGTCGCGGAATTGTTATTGATAAACAATTGAGATTTCGTTGAGCGAGTTCGTCGATGGTGAGCCAGGGGTTCAGCTTGCAGCTAAAGAGGATTTCGGCACGCAGGTAATTTCCGAGTCCGGCGACGATACCTTGGTTTAGTAGTGCTGCTCCGATGGTTTCGTCTTTGTGTTCGAGCAGCCGGCGCAGAAACTCTTTGCGATTGAATCGACCACGATACGGCAATGCGTCGGGACCGAGCGTGGGAAGAATCTCAATTTTCTCGTACGGGTCGCCTTGACCAACATTGAATATCGGCGCGGAAAGCAGGATCGCGGCGCCGCCTTCCACGACGATGCGCGCGCGTTCGCGACGGTCTTTCTCCGGCACTTCGATTTGTTTTAATTTACGCTTGCGTGGGCCGCCATCTGATCCAAAGGTCTGCCACCGTCCCCACATCATCAAATGTGAGTGAAAGAAGAAATCGCCTTCGATGTAACCCAGCAGGTGTTTCCCATGTGAGACTACGCGCTCAATTCTTCGACCGCGAAGGCGTTGCTCGTTTTCATGCAGCCACTTTCGCGCGTCTTTTGTTCGTGCTTCGAAAGAAACAATGGCGCGTCCGGTTAGCGCGGCATCGAGCGCATCTGCAAACTTTCTTACCTCCGGACCTTCTGGCATCTGTGGGTTAGTCGAACGGGATCGTCGGCTTCGATCCTGGCACTACGACGCCACCGCGATCGCCCGGCGTAGTCGAGCCAAACCGTTCTGCGTAAACTTCGGGAAGGGGGCGCGCAGTCCGCGGGGCCAGCCAAAGACGCAACAGGTGACGTTTCCGTTCGGGCTCAGGGTAATCCTCGAACGCAGTGCGATCGTGCAGGATGGTGTGATTGTGCACGAGCTGAATGTCGCCAGGTTGCAGCTCCATCATCAGGTTTAGCCGCGGGTCATTTGCCAGTTCGTCGAATAGATTGAGAGCTTCGATGTGGGAGGGCGTGAGTGGCGCAACGCCGGGGAAGCGTCGCGCCGACTCGATGTACTGCCGCTGGTAAATCGTCGAGACCACGCCATCGTGGTAATTGAAGACGGGAATGTTGAAATACGGTTGGCTTCCTTCCGGAACCTCACCGCGTCGATCCGTTTCAATCGGCTCCATCAGGACTCTGAGCAGATCCGGCCTGCGACGCCGCATCTCGTTGAAGATCGTGGTGGAGGAAACGAGACTCGACAAGCCACCTGCTTTCGCGGTTTGTAAACACATCAGACCTACAACATCGCATGAGTCGGTGTGAAACGTTTGACGTTCACGCGTCTGGTAAATCCGCGTGTTGGGATCGTCGCTCGATCTTCCCAAATCC
>DATENQ010000323.1:0-3681 GCA_035275005.1 Pyrinomonadaceae bacterium
CTAGTTCCTGAACCCGTGCTTCAATCGATTCGTTACCCATTGTCCCTCTTACGAAGGTTCTCGCTCCAAAAGAAAAAGTGGGCGCGAAACCCACCGGACGAGACCCCGTGCCTTCGAGCAAGCTGTGAATTATACGGAAACGACCCTATTCAAGCAACTTCACCTGCCGCAGATTGACGCGGATGCACGCAGATCAGAAATCTGCGTAAATCGGCGTTAATCTGCGGCTTAATTCAGCTTTGACTTTACGAACTCGCTGACCAGGCGTCCATCGGCGTTTTTACCGGCCAAGGCGGCTTGGACTGCCTTCATTACTCCGCCCATGTCTTTCATCGAACTGGCGCCGGTTTTGGCGATTGCAGCAGTGACCGCTTGTTCGATCTCTTCCCGCGATGCAGCCGCAGGTAGGTAGATTTCGATGACTGCGATTTCCGCGGTTTCCTTATCGACGAGCTCCTGGCGTCCAGCCTTTTCGTACTGCTCGATCGAGTCGCGTCTTTGCTTCACGAGGGACCGCAGCAGTTTCTGCATGTCCTCGTCATCCAGTTCGGCGCCCTTCTCGATCTGGCGATTCATCATTGCAGCTTTCACCATTCGCAGCGTCGACGTTCGGGCGGCGTCCTGCGCTTTCATCGCCGCCGTCAGGTCAGTGACAATCTGTTTGCTTAGGCTCATCTTGCCAGCTCCTTTACATGACCGTTCGACTTCGCGAGATAGTCGCGGAGAAATCGACCGGTGTACGACTCGGGAATATCCATTATCTCTTCGGGCGTTCCGACACCGACAACATACCCGCCCGCGTCGCCGCCCTCAGCGCCGAGGTCGATGACGTGATCGGCAGTCTTGATGACGTCGAGATTATGTTCGATCACGAGGAGCGAGCCGCCGGCGTCGATGAGCGCGCGAAACGCAGCAAGTAGTTTGTTGATGTCGTCGAAGTGCAAACCCGTGGTCGGTTCGTCGAAGATGTAAAGCGTCTTCGCGCCGGTCCGCTTGAGCAAGTGTGCCGCGAGCTTGATGCGTTGCGCTTCTCCGCCGGACAGTGTTGTGGCTGACTGGCCCAGCCGCAAATATCCGAGACCAACATCGTCGAGCACGCGCAGCCGATTAGTAATCTTCGGTACTTCACGAAAGAACGTGATGGCTTCACGCACAGTCATGCTGAGCACTTCGTGAACATTCTTGCCGCGATAACGAATGTCGAGGATTTGCTGCTTGAAACGTGTTCCCTTGCACTCTTCGCAGACCAACTCAACGTCCGCCAGAAACTGCATCTCCACCGTGACCGTGCCGTCGCCCTGGCAAACCTCACAACGCCCGCCCGGAAGATTGAACGAGAAGTGTGACGGATCGAATCCGCGAGCCTGCGCCTCACGCGTCAGCGAGAAAACTTCGCGAATCGCGTCGTAAACCTTGATGTACGTTACCGGATTCGAACGTGGCGTGCGCCCGATCGGCGATTGGTCGACGAGGATTACATCGTCGATAAACTGTCCGCCTTCGAGCCTCTGAAAAGCTCCGACGTGACCTTGCCACTCGCCGCGTTGTTTCTTAAACCCCGCGTAGAGGCAATCGTGAATCAACGTCGACTTTCCGGAACCGCTGACGCCTGTGATGCAGACAAGCATTTCGAGCGGGATCTCGACGTCGATCGATTTGAGATTGTGCTCGGCGGCGCCTTGAATCACGATGCGCCGTTTCTGCATGGTGCGACGTTGCCGTGGCTCTTTGATCTCGGCGTCGCCTCGCAGGTAGCGCGCGGTCAGCGAATTCTCGTCGGCGAGCAGACCTTCGAAATCGCCTTCGTACATCACGCGACCGCCCAGCTCACCCGCGGCGGGACCGATGTCGAGGATGTGATCCGCGGAGCGCATCATTTCCGCGTCGTGTTCGACGACGAGTACTGTGTTACCGATGTCGCGGAGGTTTTTGAGCAGGCGAATCAGACGATCGTTGTCGCGCGGGTGCAGTCCGATAGACGGTTCGTCGAGAACGTAAAGCGCGCCGACGAGGGATGAGCCGAGATTGGTGGCGAGCTGAATACGTTGAGCTTCTCCGCCGGAGAGCGTCGAAGCGAGTCGATCCAGCGTCAAATAATCCAACCCGACTTCGACCATAAACCGTAGCCGCCGCCGCACTTCGAAAAGTATTCTATCGGCGATTGCGGTCTGCTCTGGCGAGAGCTCGAGCGTGTCAAAAAACTCGGCGGCATCTTTGATCGACAACGAACAGGTTTCCGGCAAGGTGCGGCCACTAACTTTCACGTCGCGCGCTTCCTGGCGCAGACGTCCACCGCCGCAGTCCGGGCACAAAGTGTAGCCACGATACTTCGAAAGAAAGACGCGCACGTGCAGCTTGTATTTCTTCGTCTCCATCCAATCGAAGAACCCGCGCACGCCGCTCCAATCGTCACGACCTTCTATAATCGCCCGTTGGTCAGCACGCGAAAGCTGATTGAACGGCACCGTCATCGAAATCTTTTCGCTGCGGCAAAACTGCTTCAACTCCTGCATGGCCCACTCGTGCTGTGGCTTGGTCCATGGCTCGATCGCGCCGTCTTTTAATGACAAGCCCGGATTCGGAATGACCAGATCGAGATCGAGCCCGATCGTGTTTCCGAATCCCTGGCACGTAGGACACGCACCGTAAGGATTATTGAAACTGAACAGTCGCGGCTCCGGCGTGGCGTAGACGGTGTGGTCGTATTTGCATTCGAAACGTTCGGAAAACCAGAGTCGTTTGGGCTCGGGTTCGGCTGTTTCGATCAGCGCGGTACCGTGTCCTTCCTGGAAACAGATCTCGAGTGAATCGACGAGACGCTGGCGCACATCAGGACGCGCCACCAGTCTGTCGACCAGCACATAGACGTCCTTGAAGTCATCGCGCGTGTAGTCGTCGGGTGATTGCAAATCGATGGTCTGTCCGGCGGCAAAAAGACGCGTGAAGCCTCGTTGCATCAGGCTCATCAGGTGCGCTGTGAGCCACTGGCGCGAGGGCGTGGCCTTCCGTCGCCACGATTTCTTTGGCGCTTCACGGTTCGGATCACTCAGACCAGCCGAGGCGGGAAAGAGCACGTAAAACCGTGTTCCCTCGGGCACGTTGTTGAAGACTTCGTCGGCGATTGACTCCGGCGAGTCGCGCGTGACCAGCCGCCCGCAAACGCGGCAAAAAGTTTCGCCGACACGCGCGAAGAGAAGTCGCAGGTAGTCGTAGATCTCAGTCTGTGTGCCGACGGTTGAACGCGGATTGCGCGTCGAGTTCTTCTGGCGAATCGCGATTGCCGGTGCGATGCCCTGGATTTCGTCGACGTCGGGCTTGTCCATGCGCTCCAGAAACTGCCGCGCGTAGGCGGAGAGCGACTCGACGTAGCGGCGCTGTCCCTCGGCGTAAATGGTGTCAAACGCGAGCGAAGACTTGCCCGAGCCGCTCACGCCGGTCACCACGGTCATCTGGTTGATGGGCACGGAAAAGGAGACGTTCTTGAGATTATTAACGCGGGCTCCCTTAACTTGAATGGCTTCTTCAGGCATACAGACGAAAATTTGCGCTGGACGAAAACCACCAATAATAGCGCGAGATCTTTGAGACACCAAACGCCCCATTAGTAAAAGAACCATTAAATAAAAGAACAAGTCAGGAAGAAGGGCTTGCCCCGCAGCTGAGCGCTCTAAGAGCGGGGGC
>DATENQ010000324.1:0-3136 GCA_035275005.1 Pyrinomonadaceae bacterium
TCTCGAACCAGGCCTGAAGCTCGAACAGTACGACCTGCTCAAAAGCGGCGCCGGCGCTTACTACGAACTCTTACTCCAGCCTGGAAACTACTTTCGCGTCGGCCCTCAGAGCCAGTTGCAGATCATCAACGACGAAGTCGACAAGATGAAGCTGAAACTCAGCGAAGGCGCGATCAGTCTCGAGATCGTAACCAAAGACACGGCGAGTTTTGCCAACCCGCGCGAAGCTTACGAGCTAATCAGGATCATCACTCCGGATGCCGAAGTCTATATAAATGGGCCAGGCATATTTCGCGTCAACGCAGGAACGGGCAAACATACCGAACTCATTGTCCGCAACGGCGAAGCGGTGATCAACGGGCGGGAAGTGAAGAAAAACCGCCGGGCTATTGCTTCGAGCGAGAGCGTTAACACCGCGGAGATCGATGCGAGGACCGAAGATATCTTCGACGCGTGGAGTCACGAACGTGCCGATGCCCTCGTTCAAGCAAACAAGCTCCTCAAAGACTACGCACCGTGGGCCAGGAAGAAAAAGGAAGGATTCGAAACGTCCGTCGACTTGCCTGACGAAGGGCAACAACGCAGCAGTAACCCGTACGTCGTTTCCGCAAAACCCGGCGCCGTAACTTTCGTGGAAGCCGGTGTTGAGGTTACCGGGCCACATAAATTTTTGGAGCAAATTACTGAGAAGTCGCAACTCGAAGCCGGAGATACGTTGCGCACAAACGAGCACAGTTTTGCTGAGCTAATGCTGTTTCCCGATACGCATCTCCGAATAGATCAGTCGTCGGAAGTGCTGTTTGAACAACTTTCGAACGATTCAATCTCAGTCAAGCTGTTGCGAGGTTCCGCCATTCTTGATGTCGCGAGATTCGACCGCAAGGAGTCGCCGCAGATCACGCTTGTTGGACCATCCATCACAGTGGTCATTGCCGAGCAGGGAAACTACCGCATCGACAGCGCCGCACTCACCATTCGCGACGGCAAAGTAATGTTCAACGAACGATTGGTCGGCGCGTGTCGTAAAATCTCGAGCGGCAACATTTCTGAATGCGAGAAAAAGCGCACTGACAATTTTGATGTCTGGAGCCAGCATCGCGGTGAAGGACGGAGCTACGACGGATCAGTAACCGTGTCGATGGTGACTTACCTCGCTCGTTTGCGACATCTGCGGTTTAAAAACACCGGGTTCTGGTATCAGACTCCCGGACAAGTCTATTACACGTTTGTCCCTTTTAAGTCCGTGATATTTCGCTCGCCATACGGAGGCAACTACTCGACCGCGCTGGCGCCGGAATCGTTTATGAAGCGCGTTGATATGCATGGAATGACCAATCCGTACCCGGCTCAGGCGCCGCCGGTGCCATCGCCACCCCAACCCTGAACATAACTAAAAATGACAACACCTGACATCCCCTACAACCGAAAAGTAGTTGACCCCGTGGAATGCATCAAGGCCGGATGGGAACTTGTAAAACCACAGTACTGGCTGTTTGTCGGCATGACCTTCGTCGCATTCTTCATCGGCTCGGCAGTGCCGTTTGGAATACTAATGGGGCCGCTGATGTGCGGCATTTACCTCACGTGTTTTGCGCGACGGCGCGGTGAGCCGGTTGAGTTTGGGCTACTGTTCAAAGGCTTCGACTTCTTTGTTCCAAGCTTAGTTGCCACACTGCTTCATGCCCTGCCGATAGTGGCCATCTTGATTCCTACATATGTTCTTTTTTACGCGAGTATGGTTCTGGCGCTGGTCGCTCAGGGTGATAATCCCAATCCCATCGCCCTTCTGGGTGTGTTAGGAACGTTCAGCCTCATAATCGTGGTGGTCGTTTTATTGATCATCTTCGTCTCCGTCGGATTCACGTTCGCATATCCGCTCATCGTCGATCGCCGGCTGAGAGGATGGGATGCGGTGAAGCTCAGCTTCAAAGCGGCGATGGCAAACTTCTGGCGCTTGCTTGCGATGGGACTGCTCACCGGAGTGATGGCTATGGTGGGTATGGCGTTCTGTTATGTCGGGATGTACCTGGTGTTTCCGATTTCGTACGGCGCGATAGCTTCGGCGTACGAACAGGTGTTTGGACTGGCCCACACCAGGGAAGATTCGAACCTGCCGCCGCCACCGCCAACCTTCGAATGAGTGCTCCTGATCTGATCATTCGCGGACGACGAGTCGTGTTGCCGGACACGGTTGGTCCGTGTTCGATCCATATTCGTGATGAGCGGATTGTTAAGGTTGGGGATTACGACGACGTCTTTGGCGAGCTGTTGGAGGTGGGTGACGACTCGGTTGTGATGCCGGGCCTCGTTGATACGCACGTTCACGTCAACTCACCTGGGCGCACTGAGTGGGAAGGTTTTCGGAGTGCCACTCGCGCTGCGGCGGCTGGTGGCGTCACTACGCTGATCGATATGCCGCTCAATTCGATTCCTCCGACTACGACGCTCGACAGGTTCAAAACCAAACTGGAGCAGGCGCGGAATGAATGTTCTGTAGATGTCGGGTTTTGGGGTGGCGTGGTACCGGGAAATACGGATCAGCTTGCGCCGATGCTTGAAGCTGGTGTGGTTGGGTTTAAGTGTTTTCTGGTGCCATCGGGTGTGGATGAGTTTGAGCATGTGACGGAGGAGCATTTGCGTTTGGCGATGCCGGAGCTGACGCGGCTTGATGCTCTGTTGATCGTGCATGCGGAGCTGCCCGGGCCGATCAAGGCGAATGGGCGATCTTCGAGTGACTACGAGATCTTTCTCGATTCGCGACCGCGGGCGGCTGAGAATGAAGCGATTGAGTTGATGATTCGTTTGAGTCGTGAATTTGGAACTCGCGTGCATATTGTTCACCTCTCGTCGGCGGAAGCGATACCGATGTTGCGCGAGGCGCAAAACGATGGCGTTAAGATCACGGCTGAGACGTGTCCACACTATCTGCATTTTGCCGCGGAGAAGATTGCGGCGGGTGCGACTGAGTTCAAGTGTTGTCCGCCGATCCGTGAAGAGGAGAATCGCGAACGGCTTTGGGAGGGGCTGGCAGACGAGACGATTGATTTCATCGTTTCCGACCATTCGCCTTGCCCGGGCGAGATGAAGCTGCGCGAGAGTGGCGACTTTATGAAGGCGTGGGGCGGGATTGCGTCGT
>DATENQ010000325.1:0-10608 GCA_035275005.1 Pyrinomonadaceae bacterium
TACCAATGGGCGGCCACGGAGTGCCGCCCCTACAAAAGGTGCGTTAAAATAGCGCCAGTCTGGCGTGGATAATCTAATCGACAATCTGAGCGCGATCGTCGGGGCTGAGAACGTTCTCTCCAAACCCGACGAGCTACTCGTCTACGAGTGCGACGGCCTGCCGCAACACAAGCATCTTCCGCGCGCGGTCGTCTTCCCTTCTTCAACCGAAGAGACATCCGCGATCATGCGCGAGCTCGCGCGTGCCAACGTTCCATTCACGCCGCGTGGCGCCGGCACGGGTCTGTCAGGCGGCGCGCTGGCGCTCAACTCCGGCGTCGTGATCGAGATGGCGCGCATGCGCAAGATTTTGCACATCGACGTCGAGAACCGTGTCGCGGTGGTCCAACCGGGCGTTGTTAACCTGCACGTGTCGCGTGCGGTCGCGCCGTTTGGCCTGTACTACGTTCCGGATCCTTCGAGCCAACCGAGTTGCACGATCGGCGGCAACATTGCCGAGAGTGCGGGCGGCATTCATTGCCTGAAGTACGGAACCACAACTGACCACGTACTCGGTTGTCGGGTTGTACTGGCAGGCGGAGAGATCGTCGATCTCAGCATTGGCGCACCGGGTTACGACCTGCTCGGAACGTTCATCGGCTCGGAAGGAACTTTCGGCATCGCCACCGAAGCGACGTTGAAACTCGCCCAGGTACCACCGGCAGTGCGCACGCTGCTCGCGGAGTTTGGTGAAGTCAACGACGCGAGTCACGCTGTTTCCGCGATCATCGCCGCCGGCGTCATGCCTGCCGCGCTCGAGATGATGGACCGCGAGATCATTCGCGCAGTCGAAGCAAGCGTCTTCGCCGCGGGACTGCCGCCTGATGCAGGCGCAGCGTTGCTCATCGAGCTCGACGGCATTGAAGCGGGCCTCGACGATGAAGCGCAAAAAGTGACGAGCATTTGTATGGAGTACGGCGCGCGCAATTGTCGTTACGCGCGCGATGAAGCCGAGCGGAAGAAACTGTGGGCCGCGCGCAAAGGTGCGTTCGGCGCGATCGGACGCATTACGCCCGATTCGATGATTCAGGATGCAGTCGTGCCGCGTTCGCGTCTGCCCGAAGTGCTCGGCGCTGCTTACGACATCGCCGCGAGATATCAACTCCGAATCGCTAACGTGTTTCACGCCGGCGATGGGAACTTGCACCCGCTGATCTGCTTCGACTCGCGCTCTCGCGAAGAGGTGTTGCGTGTGAAAGAGGCGGGACGTGAGCTGATGGAAGTTTGTGTTCGAGCGGGAGGGACGATCACCGGCGAGCACGGCGTGGGTTTCGACAAACGCGAACTATTACCGCTCGTGTTTTCCGATGCGGACATGAATGCGATGTTGCGCGTGCGCGCGGCGTTCGATCCGCTGGGCTTGTGTAATCCGGGAAAGATCGTGCCAATGCTGCGCGGTTGTGGTGAGGCGAAGGCCGTGGCTTCAGATAATGGATCGGCGACGCAGAGTGTTCACATGCCGGTTGTTACCACGTCTGAAATCGAGATAGCTACGCCGGCGCCATTTGATCCTGATCGCGCCCGGAGTTCCATGGGCCAGATCGTGGGCGACGCGAACATCTCGTCGCACAATGGAACGATCGTTGTCTCGCCGGCATCCTCCGAAGAGATCTCTGAGACTTTGAAACTCGCTTCATCCGAACGCTGGACCGTCGTTCCTGCCGGTGGCATGACGTGGCTCAAGTCGACAGCGAATCTCATCGTCAGCACGAGCCGTCTCAATCAGATCGTTGAGCACGAGCCCGCGGACCTGATCGCGATTGCTCAGGCCGGCGTGAAGTTAACTGACTTCAATGCAAGGCTCGCAGAGAACGGTCAATGGTTACCGCTGGATCCGCCCGACGATGGTCGCGCCACGCTGGGTGGTGTAGTTGCTACAGGCATCGGCGGCACGCAACAGTTTGGCTACGGACGCCCGCGTGGCTCGGTGATCGGGATGAAAGTCGCGCTTGCAGACGGCAGCATGATCAAGGCCGGCGGACGAGTGGTGAAGAATGTTGCCGGTTACGATCTGTGCAAACTGTTCACCGGCAGTTATGGCAGTCTTGGAATAATTACGGAACTGAATTTTAAATTGCGGCCTCGACCCGCGCGTCAAGCCACAGTGATTGTTACCGGCACGATTGAGGATCTTCGTAAGAGTACGCGTATGATTTTGGAGGCGCGGTTATTTCCGGTGGCGGCGGAGGTGTTCACTGACACGCTGTTTGTACGATTTGCAGGAAACGAAAAAGGAGTTGCGTTTCAGACTGAACAGGCATTGAAGCTGTTGAAGAATGCTGAGATCATGTTGGATGATGCGGATCTTTGGAAGAAGATTGCTGCCGCGCGGGTGTCGGAGGACAGGATTTGTGAGGCACCGGCTGGCGTCGCGAAAGTATTGATGGAGAGGATCAAGAAACAACTCGATCCGAAGAATATTTTAGCCGCGGATTGAACGGATGAAGACGATGAAGACATTACCGAAAATCAAAGTGCTCGTTCTGTTGCTGGTTGTAGCGCTGAATGCACCCATGACCTTTGCGCGTGAGCCCGTACGCGCGAGGCATGGCATGGTGGCGTCGACAAACGAAGTGGCTTCACAAGTTGGCGTGGACATCATGAAGCGTGGTGGCAATGCGGTCGACGCTGCTATCGCTGTTGCTTTTGCGCTCGCTGTTACGCATCCACCCGCGGGTAATCTCGGCGGCGGCGGCTTCATGATGATCCGTTTGAAAGACGGCACGGCCACTGCAATCGATTATCGCGAGATGGCGCCCGCCGCGGCGCATCGCGACGTTTATCTCGATAAAAACGGCAACCTGATCGAAGGCGAAGGCGGATCGCTCATCGGCTTTCGTGCGGCAGGCGTGCCCGGCACTGTGCGCGGGATGGAGCTGGCGCTGAAGAAGTATGGCTCCGGCAAACTCACGTGGGCGCAGCTCGTCGAACCCGCGCGGCAGCTTGCCGCAAATGGTTTTACAGTCACGTACTCACTTGCGCGCTCGCTACAGGATAGCCAGGAGTATCTTTCAAAGTACGCTGAAACCAGCCGCATCTATTTGCGAGGTCATAACTATTACAAGGAAGGTGAGATCTTTCGTCAGCCGGAGCTTGCCGCAACTTTCGCGCGTCTCCAACGCTCTGGTCCAAACGAGTTTTACGAAGGCGAAACCGCGCGACTCATCGTCGCCGACATGAAACGCCACAACGGTCTTATGACGATGGAAGATCTGCATGGTTACGTCGCGAAGGAGCGCACGCCCGTGCGCGGGAGTTATCGCGGTCACGAGATCATCTCGATGCCTCCGCCTTCTTCCGGTGGTGCGGTGCTGATCCAGATGCTCAACATCCTCGAAGGCTTTGATTTGCAAAAGCTGGATGCCAATTCGTCGGATCGTTATCACCTCATGGCGGAGTCGATGCGACGTGCGTTCGCGGACCGTGCTGAGTACATGGGCGACAGCGATTTCGTGAAAGTTCCGGTAGCGGGTTTGATCGACAAAGCTTACGCCACGACACTGCGCGCGACTATCAACACCGATCGCGCTTCAACCAGCGAGGAAATTCGCGCCGGGCGTCCCGCGGGTTACGAATCTGAAGATACGACTCACTTCACCGTCGTTGATGCGGAAGGCAACGCGGTCTCAAACACTTACACGCTCAACAACTCTTATGGCTCAGCAGCCGTCGTCAAAGGCACCGGAATGCTTCTCAACGACGAGATGGACGACTTCGCCGCCAAGCCCGGCACGCCAAACTTGTACGGTCTGATCCAGGGTGAGCGCAACGCCGTTGCGCCGCGCAAACGTCCGCTCTCCGCGATGACGCCGACGATCGTGCTGCGCAAGGACGGGAGTTTGTGGTTCACCGTCGGCAGTCCCGGTGGTCCGACAATCATCAACACCGTTCTCTGCGTCATCACCAACGTGATCGACTACGAGATGAATATCCAACAGGCGATCGACTTCCCGCGCATTCATCACCAGTGGCTGCCCGACGAGCTTGTCGGCGAACCGTTCGGCCTGTCGGGCGACACCCAACGCGCCCTGACCGCACGCGGCCATAAACTCGCGAAGCTGCGCTATCTCGGCGACGCCGAAGGCATCATGATCGAAGAAAAAACCGGCACGCGCCTCGGCGCCACCGACCCCCGTCGCAGCGACGGCCAGGCGGTTGGGTATTAATCTGTCTTTATCCGTGAAATCTGTGGCTAATCTTATAGCGGGGCAGGAGGAGAAGCTGCTGGCGTGTATTCATTGCGGCTTATGCCTGGAGGCGTGTCCGACGTATGTGATTACGGGGAATGAGAATGATGGGCCGCGCGGGCGACTCTACCTGATGAGGGCGGTGGCGGAGGGAAGGCTGGAGGAGAAGTCGAGCGCGTTTGCGAAGCATATCGATAGATGTTTGGGGTGCCGCGCGTGCGAGCAGGTTTGTCCCGCCGGTGTTGAGTATGGCCAATTGCTCGAAGCGAGCCGCGAGGTGTTGTCGGAAGCGCAGCCGAAATCGGATTTTGCGAACAAAGTTCTGCGGCTTATGTTGCGACACGTGTGGTCGTCGCCCTGGCGATTGCGACTCTTCTTCGGCGCTTCCAGAGTGTTTCGCGATCTGGGATTGGCGCGGCAGTTGTTAAAGCTACGTTCAATATCGCCGCGCGGCAGGTTTGCGCTGGCGTTGCTCGAGAGTTCCCGCCCGATGATCCGCGACAGACAATCTTCCGCTAAATCGGATCCCGGCGGCGAGAACGTATTGTTGTTCACGGGCTGTGTCGGCGAGGGACTGTTCGCCCGAGTTAATCGTGCAACCGAGCGGGTGCTACGCGCGAATGAGCTTAATGTTACGACACCAACAGAACAGTTTTGCTGCGGCGCGCTGCACGCGCATGCCGGAGATCTCGAGGGCGCGCGGCAGCTCGCGCGAAAGAACATTGCTGCCTTCAAGTCCAACTCGGATGCTCCAATCATTACTAATGCAGGCGGCTGTGGCGCGATGCTAACTACTTACGGTCACCTGCTCGCAAATGATGAGGCCGCCAGTTTCAGCG
This sequence comes from Pyrinomonadaceae bacterium, assembly GCA_035275005.1. Taxonomy (GTDB): domain Bacteria; phylum Acidobacteriota; class Blastocatellia; order Pyrinomonadales; family Pyrinomonadaceae; genus PSRF01. The sequence goes on from DATENQ010000325.1 coordinate 5,066, forward strand.
CGAGAGTGCGCGACGTCAGCCAACAACTCGCAACTACAGGTATGCGGACTGCTGAAACACCGGTTGAAGGATGCGTGACTTACGACACCTCGTGTCACCTCTTGTACGGCCAACGCAGCGGCGAGACCTCGGAGCGTATGCTGCGCGCGGTGACTGGTGATAAATTCGTCGCGCTCAACGGCAGCGAAAGATGTTGCGGCGCTGCCGGCGTTTATAACCTGCTACAGCCGGACATGTCTCAGCGCGTTCTAAAAGAAAAGCTGGACCACGTTCGTGAAACCAACGCCGGCATACTTGCCACCGGCAATCCGGGCTGCCAGATGCACATCGGCGCCGGCGCCTCGCTTTCGGGAATACCGCTACGTGTTTGTCATCCGGTGGAGCTTGTAGACGAGGCGTACGAACGCGCCGGGTTCTATTTAGCAGCGGATGAACGCTGATGACGCAGATCTGCGTTTACCTGCGTTCATCTGTGGCTAATTACCTGCGATGAGGGCTAGCTTGACGTTGCCATTCTCATCGAGGGCGACGAGATCGGCGCGTTTGCCGGGTTCGATGGAGCCGCAAATGCGATCGACACCGAGCAAGCGAGCGGGATTTAATGAGGCCATCCGGGCGAGGTCTACGTAGGAGACGCCGAGGGAATGCAGTAATCGAACGGCGTCGAACATGCTGATTACGGAACCCGCGATGCTTCCTGAGGCATTGGCCGTGCGCCCGTTCTTTACGGCGATGGTTTCGCCCCAGATGTTGTAATCACCGTCTCCCTTGCCTGCGGCCGCGATCGCGTCACTGATTAAACTGATACCGCTGGAACCTTTCACCTTCAACAGCAAACGAAGCATGAACGGATCGAGATGAATGCCGTCCGCGATGAGATCGAACGTCACGTCGTCGCGCGACAGCCCCCAGGCGATTGGGCCGGGATTGCGATGATGCAACGGCGCCATCGCGTTCATGAAGTGCGTCATGTGATGCGCGCCGGCGCCGCCAGCTTGATCCAATACTTTCAAGTCTGCACGAGTGTGACCGATCGAGATCACCCAACCGCGTCGCTTCAACTCACGAATGAGCTCGATGCCGCCGCTCACTTCCGGCGCCAGCGTGATCATTCGCACTGCGTCCCCAGGCAATGGTAATGAATTCAGATCTTCGGGAGCGTTATAGCTTTTGAAGTACTCCGTGTGCAGCGCGCCACACTGCGCAGTATTCACGAACGGTCCTTCATAATGCACACCCAAAATCCGGGCACCAGGACCAGACATCGCTTCCGAAATCGCCGCGACGGCGCTCGCGTAGTTCTCATCACTCGCAGGCACAAACGTTGGCAACCAACCCGTCACGCCCTGCGACGCAAGATACTCAGACACCTTCCTCAGATCCGCCGCGCTCGCATCCATGACGTCGATTCCGACCGCGCCATGAATATGCACATCGATAAAACCCGGCAGCAGCGTCGCCCCGGCTAAGTCAAGCTCGTTATCGGCCCGACCGCCGTTTAATGAAGCTATCTTTCCGTCAGCGATGAGAACGGAAGTAATCACTTCGCGAACGGGCAAAACTACATTTGCATTTCGTAGTAACAGCGAGCTCATTGAGAATTTAGTTAAATAGAATAGAACAAGTCAGGAAGGTGTATAGATAGAAGGGCGGCTTGCCCGCTGTTACGAGAGGGCAAGCCACCCTTCCTGACTTGTTCTATTTGTATGGACCTGAATTCTTCTACCGTATAAACCTAGAACTCAACCTTCGCGCCAAACTGCATCGTGCGCGGATCACGAACACCCGAGATTCTGCCAAAGTTCGCTCCGCCTGTGATGTTCAAGCTTTGGAAGCTTCGGAAGTTTGTATGGTTGAAAATGTTGAAGACTTCCGCGCGCAGCTGCACTCGCGCTGACTCTGTAAAGCGAATGCTCTTCGACATCGTGAAATCGACGCGATGGGTCGGTGGGCCATCGACAATACCGCGCGGCGTATTACCGAATATGTTCTGGAATCCCAACGCCGCGGTATCCGCCGTGTTGGCGGGGTTCGCCTGGAAACAGGCGGTGTTGAACCACTGCGTCGCCGTGTGCGGCGCGTTAACATTTGGATCGCACAGCAGAATCGGTCTTGCCGTTGGATTGGCATTGATGATTCCACTGCCCGCCGGATCGAAGTTCGACGTCGTCACAGTGAACGGCAAGCCGCTGTTGTAAGTGACGATTCCCGAAGCCTGCCAACCACCGAGTACTTTACCCACGAGGTCGTTCTGCTTACGGAAGAAAGGCAGCTCGTAAATGTAGTTGAAGCTCAAAACATGTGTTCGATCGAGAGCTGCACGCGCGTATTCAGCCTTCGTGTTGTACGTATCCTGCGGAGCGGCAGAGCGATCGTTCTGGCTATCCGTCAGGTTCTTCGAGAAGGTATACGCAAGATTCAACTGGGACGAACCTGTCAGCCGTTGCTGCGCTGACACCTGTAAGCTGTGGTAATTCGAATTGTAACGCGGCTGAATGATCGCGATCGATCTGTAACCGCGGAACGGACGAATCTGATCGAGAATCAGAAGGTCTGTGTTCTGCTGCGTAAGATTGGTCTGATTTGCATTCGGATTGTTCGGCACATTGACCGTGTTGCTGCCTGCGTTTCGGAAAACGTAGCCCGGCGTTTGGCAGCGGACAGTCTGGCTGAAAGCGTTAATACAGTTAGAGGCAAGCGCCACTCCCGGACCAACGGAATTGAGCTCCGTAATACCGATCAGGTGTGTGCCCTTCGAACCGTAATAACCGATCGTAAATATAGTGTTGTTCCTGATCTGGTGTTGGATATCGAGCGACCAGTGCTGCATGTACGGAGTGTGCCAATCGGACTGAACAGCTCTCAGACTCTGGGCTCCGCCAACGGACGTCGACGTCACGGGATTATCGAGTCGAGTAGCGGCGGTCGTCGACACGGTCTCCTGGTAGGGAGGATTGGTGCCGATGTTTTGCAGGAACGTTCCCACCAAAACCTGTTCGTGATAGATGCCATATCCTGCGCGAATCGAAGTCCTACCCGTTCCCCACGGATCCCAGGCGATTCCAAAGCGCGGAGCAAAATCCTTGTTTGGATTCTTAATGACGTATTTTCCGAAAGGAGAAACAGTCGGAGTGCAATTGAACGATGCGGGACCGGTTTGGAAGTTCTGCTCGTTGACGATGATGCCGTTGCAGAAGTTTCCAGTGCCGGCTACACGAGTTCCGGCGCCTGTTACCTGCGGCGCCTGGGCCGAATTAAAGAACGCGGGATCAAAATTCGACAACTGACCATTCTTGTCGTATGGCGATGGGAACCACGAATACCTTACGCCATAGTACACGGTTAGATTTGGTCGCGCCTTCCACTCATCCTGCCAATAGGCTTCAAATGCTTTCTGTCGCAAGTCGCCCGTGAAGTCAAAGCGTGCCTGCGAGAATTGTCCGAGGTTGCCAACCAGGAAGTTCGCAAACTTCTGCAGGTTTTGGTTAAGAGCAGTGTTCGCCACTCCTGAAGCGACCGTGTTGCCAAACAATTCGAACCGGCCCTCATTTACACCTGCCAGTGCATTTTCGTTCTTACGATAAATGGAGTAGGTGCCGCCAAACTTCGTGGTGTGACTTCCAAAAATCCAGGTCGCACTACCACTAAAATTATGCTTGTAAGAGAAGTTATCGTACGGTCCAAAACCGGTCAGGTTCGTGAACCCGTTGATCAATGGCGTTCCCGCGGCATTGGAGATCGTCGGAATGCGGTCTCTTTGATTCTCAAACGGCAGAGTGACGGGAACGTTGGTGTTGGCCGTTGCGAGCAAGCCAATGTTATGACTCAGAATTGCTCCCCATCCGTAAGCGTAGCGTCCCTCGAGAATCAAGTTTGGACTCACTACGTAGGTTGTTTGGGCGGTGTGTGTTCTACCGGGCGAATCGGTTTCCGTAGTAGAGACACCGGGAAGTCCGAGGCCGGTCGAGAAGAGTCCATTCGCATCAATGGTGGGAATCGTATCTTTTTGAAAACGGTAATAGCCGGACCAATTCGTTGTAAACGTGTGATCGATTTTGATGATCTCCTGACGGAAATCAGCCACACCTGGCAGCGATGCGTTCAAGTTGTAAGGCGCGGCAGCTGTCGCTGCATTTGGTAACGGAAGTCTTCTGTAAATCCCATTGAGATAGCCCGCTGCTGTCACATTCAGGAAGCTGGCGGGAAGCGGTGTTCCGGCCGGAAGCCTGCCGGGATTTCCAACATTGCAGTTCTCTGAAGGGACATTACTCCGATTAATACAAACGTCGACCGGGAAGATACCTTGTCGCAGAGCCGCATCGGGAACAACGGTAGTTGTCGCTGCTGAAAACCGTCGATCCTTTCGAAACTCCTGAGAGAAGAAGAAGAACGTCCGAGGCATGCGCTCAACCGAGGCGCCACCTTCACCAAATCTGGGGAAGTAAACCGGACCGCTGAGCGTCCAACCGTAGTTGTTGTAGCGGAAGGGTGGACGTTTGGCCTTGCCGTTCTCGTCTCGCCCAAACTGCGGATTGGTAACAGCGTTATTCAGGAAGTTATTCGCGTTGAAGGCTTCGTTGCGAATGAATTCATACACGCTGCCGTGAAACTTCTCGCCGCCCGAACGGGTGATGACGTTTACCTGTCCGCCGCCGCTGCGTCCTGATTCCGCGGGGAACAAGCTGCGCAGTATGCGGAACTCGCCGATCGAGTCGACACTCGGATACGCCTGGATCGTGATATTCGAACCGCGGTCCGTGATGTCGGCGCCGTCGACGGTGAATGTGTTTTGACTGCTTCTTGCGCCGTTGACTGCGAGGTTGACAGTGTTTGCCTGGCCCTCGGGATTAGTCGTTCCGACATAAACCTGGTCGGAGAGATCGTTTGAAACGCCTGGCGAGATTGCAACCAGTTGCACCCAGTTACGATTGTTGAGCGAGAGCTCGCGCGCCTGGTCACCATTCACGAGAGTCGAGGTTGTCGCCGTGGTTAGTTCCACCGCCACCGGATCGGTTTGCACCATCACCGTCTCGGCGATGTTTCCGGCTTCAAGGGTCATATCCACCGTGCGCCGCTGGCCCACATCCAGTTTTATGTCGCCTTGAACGACCTTCTTGAAGCCGGGCGATTCGATTGATATCGAGTAGTTGCCGGCCAGGAGATTTGGAGCCGTCCACTCACCTTCGTCGCCCGTTGTCAGCGTACGAACGACGACTTGCTTATCGATGTCAGTAAGCGTAACGGTTGCACCCTTCACCAAGGCGCCTGTCGTGTCTTTTACGGAACCGTTAAGGGTCGCCGTAACCTCCTGGGCTAAAGCGGCGCCGCTGATAGTGAACAGTGCCAGCAACGAAATAATGGTCGTTAGTCGGATATAACGTTTCATGGGGAACATCCTCTTCAATGGTTTAATGGAAGGAAGGTCGTCGTGCTCGTAAATGCGTCTGGACATTCTTACATACGAGTTCATACGTGCGCAATAGCAACCCATTTTTTAGCCGCGGATGAACGCAAATGAACGCGGATTCTGATCTGTGTTCATT
>DATENQ010000326.1:0-6038 GCA_035275005.1 Pyrinomonadaceae bacterium
AGCCTTGACGATCTCGACAAAACGCGCCATCCGCTGCTTCATCGCGGCAAACGACGAATCCTGCGCGCCCTGAATCCCGCCCGCCAGCCGGCCCGTGTCCTGCTGTGGGAAAAATCCTTTGGGCACGATGAAGAGCAGGTAAACGTTCACGCCGATCGTGATCAGAAGCACGAGCAATATCGGCGCCGGATGCCACAAAACCCACGTCAGACTTCGTTCATACAAACTCAAAACCGAGGCAAACAAACGCTCGCTCGCAAGGTAGAGCCGCCCGTGATGTTCCGCTTCTTTCGCTTTCAGAAGCCGCGAACAGATCATCGGCGTAGTCGTCAATGACACGACGAGTGAAACGAGAATCGCAACCGAAAGCGTGACGGCAAATTCGCGGAACAGGCGCCCGACGATACCGCCCATTAACAACAGTGGCGTGAACACCGCAACCAGCGAAATGCTGATCGAGAGCACGGTGAAGCCAATCTCTTTTGCGCCGAGTAACGCCGCTTGCATCGGTCGCATGCCCTGCTCGAGATGTCGCGTAACGTTTTCGATGACGACGATCGCATCGTCGACGACGAAACCGGTCGAGATCGTCAAAGCCATCAGGGATAGATTGTCGAGACTGTAGTGACAGAGGTACATCACGCCGAAAGTGCCGATGAGTGATACGGGAACTACTACGGCAGGAATGATGGTAGCGCGCGGGTTTCTCAGGAAAACGAAGACGACCATGATCACGAGGCCGATCGAGATGATGAGCGTGCGTTCCACTTCCCTGACGGATGCGCGGATGGTAGTGGTCTGGTCTGTCACTACGGTGAGATCGATGGCGGAAGGAATCGATGCTTTGAGCTGTGGCAGGGCGGCGCGGACGCTGTCGACCGTGTCGATGATGTTTGCGCCGGGCTGACGAAAGACGATGACGAGGGCGCAGGGTTTTCCATTTGCGAGACCGGTGGAGCGAAGGCTCTCGACCGAGTCTTGCACGTTGGCGATGTCAGACAATCTGATGGCAGCGCCGTTGCTGTAACCGACAACCAGCGGACGGTAGTCTGCGGCTTTTAGTAGTTGATCGTTTGTTGCTAAATCTAAAGTGGTCGAGTTGTTTGATAGCTGTCCCTTGGCGATGTTCGCGTTTTGCTGGCTCAGCATATTGCGAACGTCTTCGAGACCGAGGCCGGTGGCGTTTAACTGCGTCGGATTTACGTCGACGCGCACGGCAGGCAATGAGCTTCCGCCGACGACTACCTGGCCCACGCCCTGAATCTGCGAAAGTTTTTGCTGGAGAATGGTCGAAGCAGCGTCGTAGAGCCGGCCTTGATCGTAAACGTCTGAGGTCAGCGCCACGATCATGATGGGCGCGTCGGCAGGATTCACTTTTCGATACGTCGGATTGTTCGGCAGAGTCGCAGGCAGGTAACCGCGCGCCGCATTGATTGCAGCCTGCACGTCTCTGGCGGCGGCGTCGATGTCGCGGTTCAGATCAAATTGCAACGTGACGCTCGTTGAACCGAGATAACTGGCGGAAGACATCTCCGTCACGCCTGCGATGTGACCGAGTTGGCGTTCGAGTGGAGTCGCGACTGACGACGCCATGATCTCGGGACTCGCGCCGGGCAAGCTTGCCTGCACTGAAATCGTCGGGAAGTCGATCTGCGGCAGCGGGGAAACAGGCAAGAGCTTGAACGCGACGGCGCCCGCGAGTGCGATCGCCGCGGTCAACAATACCGTGGCCACGGGCCGGTGAATAAATGGTGAGGAAAGACTCATGACTGCTCCAAAAAGAGGTATTGCCACAAAAAGGCACAAAAGACACAAAAAGATTGATTAGGCATTTTGTGGCTCCTTGCGGGTAATTCGAAGACTCGAGAGTTTTCGCGCGGCGGCGTCGAAGAAGAGATAGATCACGGGCGTGGTGTAGAGCGTGAGCAGTTGGCTCAGCATTAGACCGCCAACGAGCGTGATCCCTAGTGGTCGTCGTAGTTCGGAGCCTGTGCCTGTGCCGAACGCCAACGGCAATGCGCCGAGCAGCGCTGCCATCGTCGTCATCATGATCGGACGAAAGCGCAGCAGGCATGCCTGATAGATCGCTTCTTCGGGAGACTTGCCGTGATGGCGCTCGGCGTCGAGCGCGAAATCGATCATCATAATCGCGTTCTTCTTCACGATGCCGATCAGCAGGATGATGCCGATGATGGCTACGACGGTCAGTTCCGATCGAAACAGCAGCAGCGCGAGAATTGCTCCCACGCCTGCCGACGGCAGCGTCGACAGAATCGTGAGCGGATGAATGTAGCTTTCGTATAAAACGCCGAGCACGATGTACACGGTCACGATCGCAGCCAGAATCAGCAGCGCCTCGTTTGTTAGAGAACTCTTGAAAGCCTGCGCCGTGCCCTGGAAAGACGCTTGAATGCCGGCAGGCATGTTTAAGTCTTTTTCGGCGCGTTCGATCGCGTTCGTCGCGTCGCCGAGTGACGCTGCGTTTGCAAGATTGAACGAGATCGTGACGACCGGAAATTGTCCCTGGCGATTTACAGATAGAGGCGCGGTGCCGGATTCGAAATGGCTGAAAGTGCTGAGTGGGACTGAAGTGCCGTTCGTCGAACGAACGTAAATGTCCTGCAGCTTTGCCGGATTGTTTTGAAAGTCCGGCATCGTTTCGAGGATCACGTGATATTGATTCGATTGCGTAAAGAGCGTTGAGATCTGACGCTGCCCGAACGCGTCATAAAGCGTTTGGTCGATCGCGAGCGGCGTGATGCCGAGGCGCGAAGCCGTAACGCGATCGATTACGAGCGTGGTCTGCGCCGCTCCCTTTTGCTGATCGGTCGCGACGTCCTGTAGCTGCGGCAGAGTTTTCAACTGAGAGACAAGGCGCGTGGTCCACGTATTCAACTCGTTCGCATTCGGAGATTCCAAAGTGTATTGATACTGCGTGCGGCTCACGCGATCTTCGACTGTCAGATCCTGGACCGGCTGCATGTAGAGCGTGATGCCGTCAACCGGCGCAAGCGCGGTTTGCAAGCGGTGCGTAACTGCCGTGGCATCGATCTTCCGCACGGCGAGAGGCTTGAGATTAATGAGGATGCGCCCGCTATTGAGCGTCGTGTTCGTGCCGTCGACGCCGATAAACGACGAAAGACTCTCAACCGCCGGATCTTTGAGAATGACCTCCGCCAGCGCTTGCTGCTTTTGCGCCATCGCGGGAAATGAAATGCGCTGCGACGCTTCAGAGATTCCCTGAATCACGCCCGTGTCCTGCACCGGAAAGAAGCCTTTTGGCACAACCACGTAAAGCCAGACCGTAAGAACGAGCGTGCCCGCGGCAATCAACAGGGTTATCACGCGAAACTTGAGCACCCAACGCAACGTCTCGCCGTAGAAGTCAATCACTTTCTGAAACACACGTTCCGACGCGCGATAGAACCGTCCCTGCTGACTATCTGATCGTTCGCGAAGCAAGCGCGAGCACATCATCGGGGTAAGCGTCAGTGAAACGACCGCCGAAACGAGAATCGTCACACTCAACGTGATCGCAAACTCACGAAACAGTCGACCCACGATGTCACCCATGAACAACAACGGAATCAGCACGGCGATTAGTGAAATCGTCAGCGAGACGATCGTGAAACCGATCTGCTCCGCGCCTTTCAACGCCGCCTGCAACGGCTTCTCGCCTTCCTCGATGTAGCGAACGATGTTCTCGATCATCACGATCGCGTCGTCGACGACAAACCCGGTCGAGATCGTGAGCGCCATTAGTGTCAGGTTGTTCAGGCTGTAACCGGCGAGGTACATCACCCCCAGCGTACCTACGAGCGAGAGCGGAACGGCAACACTCGGAATGATCGTGGCTGCAAGATTTCTCAGAAAGAGAAAGATCACCATGACGACGAGCGCGATAGTCAGCATCAGTGAAAACTGCACGTCTCTAACAGAAGCGCGAATTGTCACGGTCCGATCGGTCAGCACTGAAACCTGGACCGTGGGCGGCAGAGTAGTCTGCAATTGCGGCAGCAGCGCCTTGACGCGATCGACAACCGCGATGATATTCGCGCCCGGTTGTCGCTGAATGTTGACGATCACGGCAGGCACGTTGTTCATCCATGCCGCCTGTCTCACGTTCTCGGCGCCGTTTACAACCGAGGCCACATCCGACAAAACGATGGGCGCGCCGTTACGGTAAGCGACCACGATCGAGCGATAGTCTTTATCGGAAAGTATCTGATCGTTGGCGTCGATCTGATACGACTGTTGCGGTCCGTCGAAATTGCCTTTGGCCTGGTTGACGCTGGTTTGCTGAAGCGCAGTGCGCACGTCTTCGAGACTGACACCGTACGACGAGAGCGCCGTAGGATTCGTCTGGATGCGCACCGCGGGTTTTTGTCCGCCGCTGATACTCACCAAACCAACGCCCGGTAGTTGCGAGATCTTTTGTGCGAGGCGCGTATCGGCAAGGTCTTCAACCTGCGTTAACGGAATCGAATTTGACGTGAGCGCGAGCGTCAACACTGGTGCGTCGGCAGGATTCGACTTGCTGTAGATCGGCGGCGACGGCAGATCGTTCGGAAGAAAGTTTGAGGCTGCGTTGATCGCGGCTTGCACTTCCTGCTCGGCGATGTCGATGTTGAGATCGAGCGCGAACTGGAGCGTGATGATCGAGCTGCCACCGGAACTGGTCGACGTCATCTGGTTCAGGCCCGGCACCTGTCCGAATTGTCGTTCGAGTGGAGCAGTTACGGCAGAGGCGACAACGTCGGGACTCGCGCCGGGATAAAACGTGATCACCTGGATCGTGGGATAGTCGACTTCAGGCAGTGCCGAGACTGGCAGTTGACGATACGCAAAGATCCCGGCGAGCAAGATGGCCGCCATCAGAAGCGACGTGGCCACCGGCCTGAGAATGAACGGACGCGAAGGACTCACTGAGCGGCCTTCCTGCTATGGAACGACCCACTCGCTACCGCAGGTGGTACCGACACTGCGACTTTTACTCCGTTCTGGAGCTTGTCGAAGCCATCGACCGCAACCACGTCGCCGGCTTTCAAACCCTCCACAGCCGTGACGTTCCCATCAGTCGTTCCAACAGAAACAGTTTTCATTGCTGCTGTTTGATCCGGCTGCACTACATACACAAACGCATCCTGTGCGTTGCGCTGAACGGCAGCCGAGGGAACGAGGATCACTCCGCGTTGCGTAGTCAGCAACAATCGCGCATTCACAAACTGATTCGGAAAGAGAGCGCTGTCGTGATTGGGAAAAGTTGCTTTGAGCTTGATCGTGCCGGTAGCAGAGTCGATTTCGTTATCGAAAGTCAGCAGCGCGCCCGCAGCAAGCTTCGTCTGCTGTGTGCGATCGAATGCGTCGACAGATAGATGGCTTCGATGTAGTTGTTGCCGGATTTGCGGCAAATAATCTTCCGCAACGCTGAACAGAACGTTGATCGGCTGCAGTTGCGTGATTACAAGCATGCCGTTGGTATCAGCGGCGTGGACGATGTTGCCCGGATCGACGAGACGCAGACCAACGCGTCCCGAGATCGGCGACGTGATCTGGCAATAGGCAAGCTGGACCTTTACGTTGTCTATCTGCCCCTGATCGATCTTCACGATGCCTTCGTACTGATGGACCGTAGCGAACTGCGTATCGAGTTGCTGTTTCGGAATCGCGTTCTTGCTGTAAGCAATCTGATAACGATTCAGATCTATGTTCGCGTTTTCGAGCAGTGCCTTGTCGCGATCGTACTGGCCTTGCGCCTGGACCAACTGCGCCTGAAATGGGCGCGGATCGATTTCCGCCAGCACGTCACCCTGCCTGACCATCTGTCCCTCGCGATAGTTGACGCTCATCAACTGGCCATCGACGCGGCTTTTGACAGTTACTGTCGAGAGTGGCGCCACTGAGCCGAGTGCATTGATGTAAACGCCGATACTTCCCTGCTCGGCAACAGCAGTGGATATCGAGACACCTGGTTGCGGTGGCGCTGATTTCGCGGCGGCCGCGACGGTTGCTCTTTGTCGATGCTGGAGAATGAGAAA
>DATENQ010000327.1:0-9322 GCA_035275005.1 Pyrinomonadaceae bacterium
CGGCCACGGAGTGCCGCCCCTACAAACATTTCCAAGGAGCACAAATCAACTATGAAGCAGATTGGTCTGGCTCTTAGCTTCCTCATTTTCGTTAATCTCGCACAAGCACAAACAACCGATTCGAAAGTGGCACCCGCCAAAACTGCGCCGCCGGCGAAATCCGCCGCCATGACCGAAGAGGAGCTCAAGTCCAGGGAGCGTCGCGCACGCGCGCGCTCGCTGCTCGTCTCGCTCTCAACCGACGCACGCCAGTTTAACGATCAAACACTCCGTGCCCGAGCTCTTGCACGCATCGCGGACGCGCTCTGGCAGGTCGACGCCGAGCAGGGTCGACTGCTGTTTCGCAAGGCCTGGGAAGCCGCGGAAGTTGCAGATCTTGAAAGCGATCGAAAACTCCAGGAAGAAATCAACCAACAGAAGGCCCGAACCGGCGGCGGCTACGCGATCAGCCTGCCGCCAAACCTGCGTCGCGAAGTTTTGAAGCTGGCTGCACGTCACGATCGAGTTCTCGGTGAAGAGTTTCTCGACAAGCTGAAAGCGCAAAAAGTCGAAGCAGCCAATTCGGCGACAACCTCAAACCCGCGGAATGGGGATCTCAGCGAAGCGTTGAGCCAGCGCATCGGCGTAGCACAGGAATTACTGCAAGCCGGTGAGACTGATCGCGCGCTGCAATTTGCCGGACCAGCGCTCGCCGTCGTCAGCATGCAAAGCATCGATTTTCTGGTTGATCTGCGCGCTAAAAACGCGACCGCCGCCGATGCTGCGTATGCGGCGTTGCTGGCGAGCTCCGCAAATAATCCGCAAGCTGATGCAAATTCAGTCTCACTGCTTTCGTCATACATTTTCACACCGCATCTCTACATATTGTTTAGTAACAAGGGCACGAGCTCGTCGCAGATGACTTCGACAATCACGCCTGCGGCAGTAGCACCTGAACTGCGGACCGCATTCTTCCAGGCTGCAGCAGCAATTCTTTTGCGACCATTGCCCGCGCCCGGACAACAGGATCAAAGCACGTCGGGTCCTGACGGAAAGTACCTCGTTATAAAACGACTGTTGCCGTTCTTCGAGCAATCAGCGCCCGCAGGAATGGCCGAATCACTTCGCGGTCACCTGAATGCGTTGAACGCGATCATTTCCGACGACACGCGCCGCCGCGACGAGGAGTGGTTAAACAAAGGCGTCAAGCCGGAAAAACCCGCCGAGGAACGAGAGCAGGCGCTAATCGATCGGATCGATCGAGCGAAGACGTCCGATGAGCGCGACTCACTCTACATACAGCTCGCATATTTGGCGTTGAACAAAGGCGATATGAGAGCGCGCGATTTTGTTGGTAAGGTTGAAGACGCTGCGACGCGCAAGCAGGCACAAGCTTACGTTGATGCGTCGCTTACGGCCTATTTTGTGGATAAAAAGCTTCCCGATCAGGTGCTGGAGCTGGTCCAAAAGGGAGACTTAACGCACGTTCAGAAAGCGTGGGCGCTGACGCAGAGCGCCAAGCTTCTCGCCAAGACAGATCGACAAAGAGCTCTCGACTTAATAGACGAAGCAGCGAATGAAGCACGAAGATTGGAAGAGTTGGATCCTGCGTTGCCACAGTTATTGATCGCGGTTGCGAACGCGCTGAAGATCGTCGCTCCCGAGCGTGTTTGGGATGCGACGTTTGATGCGGTGAAAGCAGCGAACTCAGCCGAAGGATTTACTGGCGAAGATGGCAGGATAGTGATGAAGTTTGAGAGTAAGGGGCAACGGTCAATTCACACAAGCAGCGTTTCCGAGTTTGATCTTGACGGTATTTTCAGAGACCTGGCAACGCGGGATTACGATCGGGCTGTAGAGCTTGCGAGAGGATTTCAGGGTGAAGGTCCACGCGCCGTGGCGACGATCGCGATCGCACGCGCGATCCTGGAACCTAAGAAGCCGGCAACTACAAAATAGGCCCTATCTTAAGAGTAGATATTCATCGGCCGCGTCAGCAGCGCCAGCGGATCGTCAACGTTCAGCGCTTCGCGCACGTAGAACGGCTCGCCAGCAACCACTCCAATCAACGATCCGAAGTATCTCATCCGGTATTCAATCTCCGGCAGGAAACCACGCTCGCTGATCCGCGTTACCGGCTCCTTCGACTCGGCACTGTAAAACTGTGACGCATACGCGCCGATCGCGCTCATCTTCTCGTCAACAAAATCTGAGACGTCAACTACAAACGAAGGCACGATGCGTCGCGAAAAGAGCGAGTGCATGATCGCAGGCATCGGCACGGGCGACAGCTTCGCCTCCTCGTCATAGCGACCCATCGTCGCGAGTCGCGCCGCTTGCCTGACGATGATTGATGTGTTCGCGTGATCGGGATGTGGATCGTCCTCGTGCGTTGTGATGAGCACTTTCGGTTTGTGCTTTCGCAATACACGCACGAGCGCGATGCGCGCGACTTCGGTCGGCGAGACGTGCCCGTCCGGTTGCTCGAGGTTCAGGCGCAGGTCGAGTTTCATCAGACGCGCTGCTTCTGTTGCTTCGCGCGCGCGAATCTCCGGCGTTCCGCGCGTTCCCATTTCACCGCGCGTCATGTCGCAAACGCCGGTGCGATAACCGAGTGATTTCAGTTTGAGTAGTGTCCCCGCGACCGACAACTCCGCGTCGTCAGGATGAGAAAAAACCGCAAGCACATCTAGTTGGGTCTCTGCCGCACTCATTGTCGAAGTTTAGCCTAAAATACGGACATGAAACCAACACTCCCTGTTCGGGCACGTCTGAGAAAGTTTGGCACTCGCTTTGAAAGACGCCGACTCGAAACTGTTTGTCTATACTTCTGACACCGGTTTTTCGGAAGATTTGGGACCGTTCGCAAACACGCTGCTTTGCTACTGATGGAATGTTCTTTCAGGAGAAACAAACCTGTTCAGAAGCACCTCGAAGCAAGGACGGTCTGCAGCTGGAGATCTAACAACAACAGGGGAGTACCGCAATGGCTAAAGTATTCCTGGTCCTATTTTTCTTTTTGTTGTACCCGCTCAGTGATACTTCGCTGCTGGAAGAAGGAAAGAGTACGACAGTACGCAAGCAGACTCCGCCGTCCGGCGACATCAAAGTCATCACCTACAATATTCGCTGGCGCAGCGGCGACGATTTAAAAAACATGATCAAGCTCTTCAAGGACGATCCGGAAATCGGTGGCGCCGCGATTATGTGTTTACAGGAGGTTGACCGGCGCAAAAAACGCAGCGCCCAAACCAATACGGCCAAGCTGATCGCCGACGAGTTGGGCATGCACTACGCATGGGCGGCGCCGCCTGCGCCGAAGCCGACTGACGAAGAGGAAACCGGCGTTGCCATCTTGAGTGTGTATCCGCTGTCTGATGTACAAAGAATCGTATTACCGCACGAAGGTCCGGGTCACCGGCGTCGCGTCGCGCTCGGCGCCACGATTGAGATCGAGAATCGTAAGTGGCGCATCTATTCAGCTCACTCGGAGACGCGAATAGCAGTTGATAAAAAGCTGGAACAGTTCAAAGCCGTGCTGGACGATCTCGCTCGTTATCCGGCGGACATGCCGGCGATCGTGATGGGCGATCTGAATACGTGGGAACCAGGCGCGGATGGCAAGACGAGCAAGTTTTTCTCCGCCGCGGGCTTGAAGACGCCGTTTGGACCAGAGGCGACGTTCAGGCGTCGCGTGCTGCTGGTGCCGATTGAGTTGAAGTTGGACTGGGTTTGGCTGCGTGGACTGGAAGCTACGAATTTTGGGATCGATCGAAAGATCGAAATTTCTGATCATTGGCCCTTGTGGACCAACCTCAAATTCAGGTAAAAATAATCGAATGAAGTGTCGTAACTGCGAGCGGGTCGTGACCTGGACGCGCACTCGTTGTCCCGCTTGTCGAGTAAAAATGCCGGCGTGGTATTTGATCGCTGCTGTAGCAGTCGTGGCCGGTCTCTTCGTCGCCTTTAAACTCGTCGAAGCAATCCTTTAAGCCGCAGATGAACGCGAATCGACGCTGATCAGAATCAGCGTTCGTCTGCGTTCATCCGCGGCTAAAATTTCACCGCACTCGCACCACTATACTGTTGACGTTCAATGCATTGCCCGTCGCTCGTTGTAAATCCGCAATCGCCTTGTTCAGATCCGTCTGCGCTTTCAACTCGAGCGCCCGCGCTTCGGTCAAGTTCGTTTGTCGTTCCAACACGAGAAACGTCGTCGACTGTCCCGCGTCCAGCTTGCGTTGTTCACTCGCAAACTGCTGTTCGTTCGCCTCGCGTGTCGCGGTCGCCGCGCGCAGTCGCGCCCGGGCACTGTGCATCGCTTGCAACGCGTTACGAACATCAACCTGAATTGTCTGTTCCAGTTGTTCGCGTTGCGTTCCGATTCGCTCGCCTTCGACCAGCGCCCGCCCCAGATCCGCTTCAGCGGTGCGATTGCGCAAAGGCAAACTGATCTGAACGCCGACTTTGACGTTGCCGTAACGATTCGCCAGCAGGTTCGATATCGATTGCCCGAAGCCGCCCAGCAGCTCAGGCGAAAATGTTTGCGGCGGCACCACCGGCAACGGATCGAGCCCCGCCAGCACTGAAAGCTCATCGACGCGCTGTCGTACCTGCAAACTCGAAGCGGTGAACGGATTCACACCGGCGGTGCTGACCGCACCCGCGAGTCCGCTGATGCCGTACGTGCCGACGAGATCGATGCCGGGTTTCGTCTGATCTTTGAAGTAGCGCTGGTCGATCTGATTGATCTCGCGCAGTACGTTTGATTGCTGCAACTCAGGCCGGTTCTCCATCGCGGTTTTCAAAGCGTCGGGAAGTGACACGTCCGGGACCGTGAGCTCCGCCGAATCAGTCGGCACGATCGCCTCGGCCCAGAGCTCAGCCTTCTGGTTCTGCGCGATCAGGTTCTTAAGATTATTCTCCGAGCGCGAGACTTCTTCAATCGCGCTAAAAACATTTTGCTCGTAAGTGGAGATCTGCGCTTCAGCGGCGACTACATCAATCGGAGCGAGTTGGCCTTCTTCGACAAGACGCTTGTTGTGTTTGAGCTGCGTCTGAGCAACCGTCACCGCGTCGCGTTGCACTTGCAGGCTGCGCAGCGCGAACACCAGATCCCAGTAAGCGCGCTGCACGTTGGTGATCGTGTCGATCGCGCGCTGGCGAAACTGTGCGTCAGTCAACGAAAGATTCTTCCGCGCGATCTGGATTTGCCTGCGGGTGTTATCAATCTTCAGTCCGCGCCAGAGTGGCTGCGTGTAACTGACCGTCAGCGACGTCGGATACTGCGGATTCAACGCTGTGAACTGATTGTTTGTATTCAACTTTACCGACGAGAAATCGAGATGATAACTGCCGCCGAGAACCGGCGACTGTCCTTCGAGCCGCGCGGTGCCGGTGTAATCGCTCTGAATCGTCGAACCGTTCTGGCCACCGCTCAGGAAGCTCGAGATCGGACTCTCAATACGCTCGTAAAAAGCCTGCGTTGTGAGTCGCGGATCGTAAGCGCCTTGTGCGCCGCGCAGACCAAACTCCGCGATCCGCACGTTCTCGCGAGCCACTTCGATGTCTTTGTTGTTCTCGAGCGCCATCGAAAGCGCGTCACGCAAAGACAGCGGACGCTGTTTAGTCAGATCGACACCAACGCGATCGAGCTCTTGCGCAATCCCGATTGAACACGCGCTCAGCGCAAAAACGATAAGTAACAAAATCCTCTTTAACATTGCTCTTCCTACTTCTAATCCACAGATTGCGCAGATTACAGAAATAAAAATCTTTGTAATCTGTGGATGGGTCTCAGTGCTTCGAAATCAAACCCGCGGCGGCACTCGCAACCCGGCGACGCGCGCGTCCAAACACTCTCTGCACTCCCGCTCCGATATGTCCCCAAACACGACTCCGCGCCAGATCGTCAAACAATGAATAGAACACCGGCACTGCCAACAGAGTCAGCAGCAAACACAGCGTCTGTCCACCAACTACCAGCACGCCGATCGATCTGTTCGTGCCCGAACCTGGACCAGTCGAAATCGTCAGCGGCAACATGCCCGCGACGAGCGCGATCGTCGTCATCAGAATCGGTCGCAAACGATCTCGATTCGCGCGAATGATCGCTTCGAGTCGTTCCATGCCACGCTCACGCAATTGATTCGTATGATCTATCTGCAGGATGGCGTTTTTCTTGACCACGCCGAACAGGAGCAGCAGTCCGAGTCCGGAGAAGATGTTTACCGTCTGTCCCGTTATCAGCAGCGCCAGAATGCCAAACGGAATCGCCAGCGGAAGCGTCAGCAGAATCGTTACCGGGTGAATGAACGATTCGAACTGCGCCGCCAGCACCATGTACATGAATACAAACGAGAGAACGAACGCGAGCGCGAAGTAGTATCCGGCGCGTCCAAGCTCTTTCGAGCGTCCCGCCAAACCCGTCGTGTAACCGGGATCGATCTTGGCCTCTTTCACAAACTGGTCCATCTGCTGAATGACCGCAGCCTGCGAACCACCGGGTCGCACGTTGCCCAGCAACGTCACCTGTCGCCGCCGGTTCAAACGGTCGATCGCGGCCGGACCAGTTCCCTCTTCGACCTTCACGAGATTGTCGAGACTGACCCAGCCAACTTTCGACGAAGAAACAATCATTCGCTTTAGGCCTTCGACACTCGTGCGAAATACTCCGACCGAACGAACGCGCACGTCGTACTGGTCCGTTCCGGCATTGAAAGTCGAAACTTTCTGGCCGGCTACGAGTGTATTGAGAGCCTGTGCGATGTCGCCCACTCGCACGCCGAGATCCGCGGCCCGCGCTCGATCGATAACCACGCGCAGCTCGGGCTTGCCGCTGATCAGCGTCGAGTCAGCGTCGACGACGTCCGGAATAGTCTTCATCTTCTCGAGCAGCTTGTCTGAGTACTCCTGAAGCTTGCTCAACTCCGGACCACCGATAACGTACTGAATATCAGCATTGCGGAAACCGCCACCGGAGATCGCCGCCACCTGTTGCACACTCGTGCGCAATTGACCCGGATACGATTTCAAATACTTGCCCAGCACTTCGTTGCGTGCTCGCACCATCAACTGCGATTGCGAGACTTTTCGTTCCTCGATCGGCGTCATCTTCACGTAGATCGAAGCTACGTTTACCTGCTCCTGCAGCCCGCCGCCGATCGTCGTGAGCGTATCAGTCACGCCGGGCAAGTTGCGCACATCGGCCGCGATGCGTTCGGCCAGTGTCGATGTCGCAGCGAGCGAGAAGCCTTCCGGCGCGCGTACGTTGAGTTCAAATTGCGCTTGGTCGTCGACCGGCAGGAAGTTCTTTCCGACAAACATGAACAGCGGCACGATGCTCGCGATCACGAGGACGCATGCCAGCACGACGACCCAGCGATGGCCCATGGACCACGTCAACATCTTTGTGTACGTGCGATCGATCGGACGGTACCAGCGCGACTCTTTCGAGCCGCGATCAGCTGGCTCGGTGTGCCTTTCGAGCGCGCGTTCTTTTTCATCGTCGCTGCGCTTGATCAGTCGCGCCGCCAGCATCGGCGTCAGTGTGAACGACACCAGCAACGACACCGCGATCGCGAACGATGAAGTCAGACCGAAAGACGACATAAACCGACCGACGATTCCGCCCATGAAACCGACCGGCAGGAACACCGCCAGCAGCGAGAGTGTCGTGGCCATGACGGCCAGGCCGATCTCTTTCGTGCCTTCGATTGCCGCCTGGAACGGCGGTACACCCTTCTCTTCGACGAAGCGAAAGATGTTTTCAAGGACGACGATAGCGTCGTCGATTACGATACCGACCATCAACGTCAACGCGAGCATTGTGATCTGATTCAGCGTGAAGCCCATCGCCGCCATGAGGCCGAAGGTCGCGATCAGCGAGGTCGGAATCGCGAGTCCGGCGATGACCGTCGAGCGGAAGCTCCACAAAAAGACAAACACGACGATGGCTGCCAGGATGCTGCCTTCAATCAAGTGAGTCTGAATCGATTCGATCGACGCTTTAATAAAGATCGACTGGTCGCCGACGACTTCGGTTTTGAAACCCGGTGGCAGCGTCTTGCTGATCTCCTGTAAACGTTGCTTCACGGCATCGGCAACCGCGACGGTGTTCTGGCCTGATTGTTTAGAGACGATCAGAGTGACGGCCGGCTGGCCGTTCAGGCGTGCTTCCGTGCGTTGCTCTTCGGCGCCGTCTTCGGCGTAACCGATGTCGCTGAGTTTGACTGCGTAGGTGCCGCGAGACCCGATTACAAGGTTGTTGAACTCCGCGGGCTCGACGATGCGGCCCATCGTGCGCACAGTGAGTTCGCGTGCTCCCTCGTCAACACGACCGCCGGGCACTTCGAGGTTTTGTGCGCGCACGGCATCCGCTACTTGCGCCACCGTGACGTTGAAGGCGCGCATTTTGTCAGGGTCGACCCAGATTTGGATCTCGCGCCTGCGACCGCCGACGATCTGCACGTCGCCCACACCGTTGATTGATTCGATCTGCTGCTTGATCTTGTTGTCGGCAACGTCTGTCACTTCGCGCAACGAGCGTGGAGCCGACACGGCGATGCGGACCACGGGTGCAGCGTCCGTGTCGAGTTTCTGCACGATCGGCTGTTCCGCCGTGACCGGCAGATCGTTGATGATCAGCTCGATCTTGTTTCTGACTTCCTGCGCCGCGACGTCCGGATTCTTTTCGAGCAGGAACGTGATGAAGACCTGTGAGACACCTTCGACCGAAGTCGAGCGAAGCTCATCGATACCGGAGATGGTGTTGACGGCGCCTTCGACCTGGTCCGTGATCTCGGTTTCGATTTCCTGCGGCGAGGCGCCGGGATTCACAACCGTTACCGTGATGGTCGGCAAGTCGATCTTTGGAAACAGATCGACGCCCAGCGACTTGTAAGAAAACAGCCCAACGACGGTCAGACTGAGAATCAACATCGTCGCAAAAACCGGACGGCGCACACATATTTCAGCGAGTTTTTGCATAACAGTTTTTTAGGCCACAGATGAACGCAGATGAACACGGATCAGAATCATTAATTATTTTGTGCCTTGTGGCTGTCTCTTCTTGTGCCTATTGTTTCACGGCGATCCCATCGCTCAATTGTTCCATGTTGCTCGTCGCGACCAGATCGTCCGCGGCGATTCCGGATCTGATCTCGATCAGGTCGCCTTCGGTCTGACCCGTCTGCACGAGTCGCTGTTCGGCGTGACCGTTTTTGATCACGTAGACACGACTGACTCCCGCATCCGTAACAACAGCACGCGCGGGCACAAGCACTGCCGGGTCGGCACGCTCCTGTAGGATTCGTACAGTGGCAAACTGGCCCGGCTTCAATAC
>DATENQ010000328.1:0-2603 GCA_035275005.1 Pyrinomonadaceae bacterium
TCAACTCGCGATAAGTAAGCCTTTCGTTTTCAAACACCAGCGCTACATCATCGGGCGTCTTCCTCGCCTGCGCTTCGAACAGCTCGTGAATACATCGATTGGACGGATATGTGACGGCGGTGTCGTTCCACTCGACCAGCAGTTGCCGCTTTTCGTTTTTGCTTAAGATTGGTAAGGCTGACAAACGCTGCGCAGGATCGACGACGACGCCCTCCAGGATGTTTTCCAGATGCGTCGTCATGCGTTCGATCCGTTCGCGACGATACAAGTCGGTCGGATACTCAATATCGACTTCGTATCCCTGCTCGGTTTCGGTCATCGCGAGCGTCATGTCGAAACGCGACGCGCCGTTGTCGATATCCAAATGCTTCGCGGTCAAGCCGAGAGTCTCCATCACCTTCAGTTCCGGAAAGTCGAGATAGATCAGCGAGTGCTGCACAATCGGATTGCGGCTTGCATCCTGCGCGGGTCGCAGTTCCTGGACCAGCTTGCCAAACGGCAGGTCCTGGTTTGCGAAACCTTCGAGCACCGTCACGCGCTCGCGCTGCAGCAGCTCGCGAAACGTCGGATTGCCGGAGAGGTCCGTGCTCAGCACGATCAGGTTCAGCAAATAACCCACCATGTTTTGCAACTCGGGACGGTTGCGATTCGCGAACGTAGCGCCAACGAGAATCGTCTCCTGCGCGGTATAGCGCCATAGCAACGCCTTGTAAGCAGCAAGCGCGACGGTAAACATCGTCACACCTTCGCGGCGGCTCAGTTCCCGGAGCGCATCGAGCAGTCTTCTCGAGTAGCGGGTGTAAACACGAGCGCCGCGGAAATTTTGAATCGGCGGCCGCGGAAAATCTGTCGGCACTTCGAGAACGAACGGAAGGCCGGTCAATCTCCTGGTCCAATAAGCTGCCTGCCGGTGATAGATCTCACTCTCGGCCCTGCCGCGCTGCCAGAGTGAGTAGTCGGCATACTGAATCGGCAAGGCGGGCAAAGGTGATGGCCTGTTGCGAACGAAAGCTTCGTACAGTAAGCCGGTCTCCTGCTCGAAGATCGCGCCCGACCAGCGATCGGTGACGGTGTGATGCATGTTCATGTGCATCACATGGTCGTCATCGGCGAGCCGCAACAAGCCGACGCGAAGCAGTGGTCCTTGCTCCAGATCGAAAGGCCGGGAGAAGTCTTCAGTCACCAGACGCAGTGCCTCCTGCTCGCGCTGTTCGAGCGGCAGTAGCTGCAAATCAACCGGCGTAAGCGTGACCTCCAGCTTTGGGTGGATGACCTGCATCGGCTGGTCGTCCACGACTGTGAAAGTCGTACGCACGACTTCATGGCGCGCGATCAACTCGTTGACGACGCGTTCCATGAGGGCCACGTCGAGCGGGCCCTTGATCCGGCTGGCGCTGAAAATGTTATAAGCGGCGTTGCCGGGTTGCAGTTGCTCGATAAACCAAAGTCGTTCCTGATCGATCGAAGTCGGAAACAGGCCCACGTCTTCACGCGGGCGGCGCGGAATCTGGTCCACCTGGGGCACGCGCAATCCCTTCGCCTTGAGAGACGCTTCAAAGCGGACCCGCTGCTCGGGACTGAGCGCTGCTATTCTTGCTGAAAGATCGTCCATAAAGATTTCACGCAAAGACGCGAAGACCGCAAAGGCGCTCCTTAGAAACGCGGCAGCGCTTTGCCCCTTTGCGTCTTTGCGTGAGAAATATTCTTAAGATCATCCAACTTCTCAAGACTCTCCAACACCTTATCCGCATCAACTCCGAAATCGACGAGACACGCAATCTCATCAACCCCGACCTCCACAAGCGTATCTATCAATCGCGCACACTTGTCACGCGTCCCCATCAGCGTGCTAGCCTCGAAATACTTCTCAAACGCAACACTCATCAGCGCGTCTTTGTCCGCCTCGCTGACACCACCAACACCTGCGACGGTTGTTTCATACTGCTTGAAGTAAGTACGCAGGTAATTGGAAAAAGGCACGCGAACTTTTTCTTTCACTTCCTCATCGTCATCGCCAACAAATGTGTGCAGCATGATCGTCACCACACCCGTGCGTGGATCGTGGCCGTGCATTGTGCGCGCCTCGCGATAGAGCTCGATGCGCTGGGCCAACTCTTCCCGGGAGTAACCAATATAAGCTGCCAGAACATTGGCCCCGATCGCGCCTGCCCTGCGCCACGTCTCCGCGCTGCCTGAACTCGTGATCCAGATCGGCAGTTGCGGCTGAATCGGACGTGGCAGGATGCGAAACTCGACTTCCGATCCGCCGGCGCTCGGCAGCTTTACCTTCTGTCCGGCCCACAACCTTTGAATCAACTCGATATGACGAAACATCACTTCTTTGCGGTCTTCGTATATTTCCGGCGCAAAGATGAAGTCATTTGTATGCCAGCCGGAAGCGAATGAAACCGCGACACGGCCGTGCGACAAGTTGTCAACCAGCGACCATTCTTCGGCAACGCGTACCGGGTGATGAAGCGGCAAGGCAACGCTACCGGCTCGAATCTGTATCTGCTCCGTCAGCACGGCGAGCGCCGCACTCAGAACAGACGGGTTCGGATATAGACCACCGAAATCCTGGAAGTGTCGTTCCGGTGTCCAGA